>JAJXVL010000063.1 GCA_021782175.1 bacterium | reverse complement strand
GGGCAGTCCTCGCGGGTCGTTTGCGGAGAGAGAGGGATTCGAACCCTCGATACCCTTTCGGATATACGTCCTTTCCAGGGACGCCCATTCGACCGCTCTGGCATCTCTCCATAGACACAATGAATGACAAATGAACAAACCGTCAACCGAAATAGATTAACAGACCGCGCGCGGAAAGGCTACTCAACAACTACTCGATCGTACCTGTAGCGCCACCTTCCATACCCCGTAGAGCCGCAACACGCTCTGCTGTAGGCGGATGGGTCAGGAAGAGCCGGGCCAGACCACGCGCCCCCGCCGGCCCAAAAGGATTGGCGATCCAGAGATGCGCCGTGGCATTGTTGGCCGTCTGCATCGGCTTCTCGTAATGCTCAATCTTCTCCAGAGCACTGGCCAAACCTTCCGGATAACGCGTGAGCAGAGCGCCGTCCGCATCCGCCAATGATTCACGGCGACGAGAGATGGCCAACTGGATCAGCGTGGCGATGATCGGCGAGAGGACCACTAGGACCAAGCCCACGATCATGATGAGCGTGCCCGCTTCCCCTTCCCGATTGTTATTGCGATTGCGACCGCCGCCCCACCACAAACTGCGCGTGAAGACATTGGCCAGAATAGCGATGAAGCCCACCAGGACTACCACCACGGTCGAGAGCAAAATATCCCGATTGCCGATATGCGAAAGCTCATGCGCCAGGACACCCTGGAGTTCATTCTTGTCCATCATCCCCAGGAGTCCTGTCGTCACCGCCACCGCGGCATGTTCCTTGTCCCGACCGGTAGCAAAGGCGTTTGGCGCCGGATCATTCACCAGATAGAGTCGCGGCATCGGCAGACCAGCGGTGATAGCTAGATTCTCTACTAGACGGAAAAGCTCCGGCTGATCCGCACGCTCAAGCGGCACGGCGCGCGATAGGCGCAAAGCCACACTATCGGCATGCCAATAGCTGAAGAAATTCATACCGAGAGCCAGAATGATAGCGAGATAGAAGATAGCCGGACTCTCGTAGTAGTAGCTCACGAACCAACCGACACCGAGAGCGACCGCCAAGAAAACAGCCATGAGGAACCAAGTCCGGCGGACATTGCGGCCTTGTTGAGTGTAGAGCGTAGCCATGACAAAACAGATCTAACGGTAACTATAGCTGGCGTGATTAACGGCCGACTAGAACTTGACGGCCACTGGCTCACGAGCTGCGGCATCAGCCTCAGCCAATTCGAAGTAGTCCATCGGCTTGAAGCCGAAGACACCCGCAAAAATATTGCCCGGGAAGGACTGAATGGCAATATTCAGATCCCGCACATTGCCGTTGTAGAAGCGGCGGGCGGCCTGGATCTTGTCCTCGGTGTCAGTGAGCTCTGTCTGCAGAGCCAGGAAGTTCTGGTTGGCTTTGAGCTCCGGGTACGCTTCGGCGATGGCAAAGACAGACTTGAGAGCACCGGCGAGTGTGGATTCGGCCGCGCCACGGTCAGCCAAAGAAGCCGAACCAGTAGCGGCACCCATAGCCGCCGCTCGAGCTTGCGAGACTTTTTCGAAAGCCTGACTCTCGTGAGCGGCATAGCCTTTGACTGTCTCTACCAAGTTCGGGATGAGATCATAACGACGCTTGAGCTGGACATCAATATCCGCCCAGGCTTCATTGGTACGATTGCGCTTGGCGACCAGGCCATTGTAGATAACTACGACCAGACCCAAAACTACCAAGACAACCGCCGCGATAAGATAAGTGAGCGTCATATGATTGACAGAGGCTTATTTCTTCGGGGCGGCCTTGGTCTCATCGACACCGGCCGGAGGCGCCACGAAGGTGAAGGATTTGACCATAGCCGTGAAAGCAGCATCGGCCGTGCTCTGAATGGCCTTGTTGTTGTTCTTGGCTTGCGTCAGATTGGAACCGGTCAAGCCTTTGCTCTCAGGCGAAAGAGCGATGTAGGAGAAAGCGAAGATGTAGCAGACATCACCATGCTGCAGCGAGTACATACGGTTGAAGTAGGAGCGACCCTGAACACTGTTCGACATGGCGATCATGTTCATAGTCAGATTGCCGACATTGATGGTGCCGCGGTCCTGGATAGTGGTGACTGGCGGGAAAGCACACTTGCCACCAGAGACCGTGATATCAGACTCGAGCTTGGCCACCGTGCTCACCTGAGACTGATCGATCGGCATGATGAATTGCACACCGGAATTGGTTTCGTCCTTTTCCCAATTGTTGGGATAGTTGACTGAGAAACCAAGCTCAGCATTCTGATACTGCGAAAGCGAACCGGAAACCTTGGTTGTTTCTGAGACTGGCAAAGGTGCCGTCGAGGAACCATTGGCCTGACCGAGCGGATTCTGGATCAAGGGCATCGGAGCCGAAGAACCATGACCGGCAATAGAGACCCAAACAATGACCAAGACCACGATTACCCCGGCAGCGATCAATAGATTTCTCACATTCTTATTCATATTTTTGATTGATTATGTTTAATTGAGACTAATACGAAGCACACCAACGACTTTTAAAGGCTAGCACCGATTATAGC
>JAJXVL010000062.1 GCA_021782175.1 bacterium | reverse complement strand
GCAGAACAAACTGCACTACGCCGCCAACGGCAAGACCGCGGCCGAGCTCATATCCGAAAGGGCGAACGCCGACCGGCCATTCATGGGCCTTATGACTTTCGGCAAGGACGGCGTACGCAAATCCGATGTGGTTGTGGCAAAGAATTATCTTTCAGAGACGGAGATCAAGCGGCTCAACAACGTGGTGTCGGCGTATTTCGACATCGCCGAACTGCGCGCGCTCGACGAGATGAAGACGACCATGCGAGACTATGTCGATCAGCTGGATAAATTAATCGCCTCGATGGATCGCGCGGTCTTGCAGAATGCCGGAAAAGTAAGCAAGATAGAGGCCGAGAAGAAAGCCGTCGAAGAATACGGGAAATACCAAGCCAAGACGCTCTCTCCCGTAGAGAAGGCGTATCTCGAAAGCATCAAAGCGCTCGAGAAGAAGGTGGAGGGGAAAGTAAAATAACATGAAAAAAGCAATCATCATTCACCAATGGATGGCCGGAGCGGAGGGGGACTGGCGTCCCTGGCTCAAGAAAGAACTCGAGAAAGGCGGATATGAGGTTGCTATGCCGGAAATGCCAGACATTGATACGCCTGTCATCGAAAAATGGGTAAGCAAGCTCGCCGAGGTGGCAGGCGAACCGGATGAGAACACTTTTTTCATCGGCCACAGCATAGGATGCCAGGCGATTTTGAGATATCTGGATAGTCACCTCTTCAAGCCTTTCGGAAAAGTCGGCGGAGCCATATTCGTGGCTGGCTGGTTCGATCTCAAGAATCTGGAATCGAAGGATGTGGAAGATATCGCCAGGCCTTGGATAGGGCTACCTATAAACCCGAATAAGATCAGAAGAGTGCTCCCAAAATCGGCTCTGATCATTTCTGACAACGATCCGTTCGGTTGTTTCGAGGAGAATAAGAAGCGGTTCGAGGAGATCGGCTCCAAGATAGTCGTTATGCATAATGCCGGTCATATCACGAAAGAGGATGGATTCGAGGAGTTACCGATGATCGTCGAGGAGTTGGAAAAACTATTCAAATCTGATAAGTAATTAAAATCATGACTACTTTTGCAGAAGAAATAAAATCCATCGTTAATACAGACATCGCTGACGCGGCGGTGGCCGAGAGGTTCTTGAAACGGCTTGAGCAGGGAAAATTCACCAGAGATGAAGATTCAGCCAGTCATTATTGCGCATACTTCCTACCTTATGACCCAAAGACCAAGCGTTTGTTTATCATTCATCACAAGAAGTCGGGGCTACGGCTATCTCCTGGTGGGTATATAGACAAGGACGAAACGCTCATGCAGACCTTGAACAGAAAGATATGGGAAGAGCTGGAAATCAAGGATAGGATAAAAAACGAGATAAAGCCCTTTCTACTGACTATCACCTTAGTCGATAACCCGAAGCACAAGTGTAGGGAGCATCTTGATGTGTGGTATAGATTCGAAACAGACGGTAGCGATTTCAATGTCGATCCGCGAGAATTTCATGCCAGCAAGTGGGTGACCATTGACGAAGCTAGGAAGCTCGTGACCGATAAGCCGAATATAGAGATGCTTGATAGGTGATAGGATGGAGAGATTCCTTAATTAAATCGCTGGCGAAAGCCTTATCCGTAGAACTGTAACAATAGAATATATTGTAAAAAAGTTATCCCATTTGGCCTTACAGATTCTTTACATACGGCCTTTTATCATGGTGGCATGAACAAAAAGATCATCGTGATATTCGGCCTGACCGTCATCGCCCTCATCATCGTTTACATGTACTCATTTGGCCCATTGGCCGGTCTGCGCACCGCTCTATCAATAAATCCGGCGTCCCAAAAACCGATCATCGTGAACCAGAATACTCCTGCGACCGGCGGCGGAGTGGCCGCGACGACGACCGCGAGCGTCGCTCTGGTCCAGGAATTCAAAAACAGGGACATGGTCCAGAATTATTACCACGTCTCTCTGCCCGCCGATTGGCACGCCACGTCGACCAAGCCGGGAGAATACGCGGTCTCGTACTCTAGCGGCTCCGGCACCATAGGCCTCATAGACATACCGGATAACAGCACGCCGGAGCTCTTCATCTTGAGTGAGCAAGAGCCGGCCTTGAAGAAATTACCTGGCTATTCGGAAGTGAACTATGCCTCGACCACCGTGAACGGCAATATCTCGTACAAGCTCGTATATGACGCTCTTGACAATGGAGTAGCTATGACTCACGAGCGGGTATACGTCACCGGCCAAGATCATGCCGCTCTCATAGACCTCTCCGCTTCGGCGTCCGCTTGGCCGAATGTAGCCGGCGCGATAGAGGCGGTGATAGGTAGTTTCCATTGGGATCAATAAACATGCATGAGATACATCTTCTACGCCATATCCATAATCATACTCGGGTTCGGGTTGTACCTGGAATACATATACGACGTGCCGGACGCCAGCGTCACCGTGAATTTCTTCACGGGCTGGTTCCTGATAGTGGTGGGCACGTCGAGCCTGCTCATCAACCTATTCTGGTCTACGCCCAAGCGGCGAAAGTGAATCATCATGACTGAAAACA
>JAJXVL010000014.1 GCA_021782175.1 bacterium | reverse complement strand
ATTGATCTCAACAACGTTGCTCTCCGACATGGTTTCTCTCTGAACTCCATCAAGGCCGGCGCGGCTGAAGGCTCCAACGCCAAGGCTGGTGCCACGACCTTGCCGGCACCAGCCGCGCCGGCTGGCAGCTTGGTTTCCTCGAACAATTCGGTCAATATCTCAACTCCGACCTTGGACAAGGTAATGATTTCTTTTGGGGCGAGCGCTACTTATGATCAGTTCATCAGCTTCATGCAGGATCTGGAGGCCGATCTGCGTATCATGGACGTGACACATCTATCAGTCACCGCCCATGACAATGGCGTTTATGATTTCCAGGTTCAGATGCAAACTTACTGGCTCCGCCAATCATAACATCATGAAAACCCCAGCCATTTCCAAGAAAACCATCATCATCGCCGTCGTGGCGGTTGTGTTGGTTATCATTTATTTCTATTTCCAGGGCAGCGCCAGCAATACGCCAGCTTCAGGTAGTTTGCTTTCCAATGGCGCTCTCTCTGGTACGGATGTAGGTTCTTCGGAGCTCACTCTGCTCAACCAGATTCAGTCATTGCGTATCGACACTTCAGTTTTCAGTGACCCGGCTTTCCAGAGTCTCCAAGATTATTCGGTCGCTATTCCGCCGGAGAGCGTCGGTCGTCCCAATCCTTTTGCCCCGATTCCGGGTATGAGCACTACGACTAGCGCTACGGGTACGGGCCATTAGTCTCTATCATATGAGCGTTCTAGACATACTCTTAAAAAAAAATCTGATTGACAAGGATGCCTTGCGCGAGGTTCATCGCCAGGTTGCTGATGGTTCGACTGTGGAACAGGCTCTGATCGCTCACGGCGTCAAGCCGGAAGATATCATGTCAGCCAGAGGCGAGTTCCTCAATATCCCGGTCAGGAGTGTGGCCGAAGGCTCAGTGCCTTTTGATGTGCTTGATTACATCCCGCAAGAATCAGCCGAACACTATCGTTTTGTGCCAATCGGTCTGGTAGACGGTACACTCGAAGTCGGCCTGGTGGATCCTGACAACATGGAAGCCAGGGATGCTCTCAGTTTCTTGGCCGCCAAGAAAAATATTACTTACAAAGCTTTCTTGATTACCGCCGATGATTTCAAGAAGGTTCTCGATCTCTACAAAGGTTTGACCGGGGAAGTCACCAAGGCTTTATCCGAACTGGAAACAGAACTCTCTGATGAGACAGAAAGCGTCAAGAAAACCGAATCAGCCGGTCAGCCTCATGATGCCAAAAGTGAAGACAAAGAAGACGCTGTCATCATCGAGGATGCTCCGGTGGTCAAGATTGTAGCGACAATCGTGCGTTATGCGGTCGAAGGGGAAGCTTCCGATGTACACATCGAGCACATGAGAGATAAGGTTCGTGTGCGTTTCCGTGTTGATGGTGTCCTCACTACTTCGCTTGTTCTGCCGGCCCAAGTCCATTCGGCCGTCGTGGCTCGCATCAAGGTCCTTTCCAACATGCGTCTAGATGAGAAGCGCAAACCTCAGGATGGTCGTTTCTCGGCCAGGATCGATGGTCGGCGTATTGATTTCCGTGTCTCAACCTTCCCGGCTTATTATGGAGAAAAGGTAGAAATGCGTATTCTCGACCAGGCCAAGGGCGTACGCACTCTGGAGCAAATTGGCTTGACCAAGCGCAATCTGGAGATGTTACGAGCCGCCATCGATCGGCCTTATGGCATCATTCTTATCACCGGTCCGACTGGTTCTGGTAAGTCGACTACTCTATATTCAATCTTGAATGAGATTGATCGCGAGAGCTATAACGTCTTGTCCTTGGAAGATCCAGTGGAATATCAGATCGAGGGTGTATCCCAGAGCCAGGTGCGTCCAGAGATTGGCTACGACTTCAGTTCTGGTTTGCGCACAACCCTGCGCCAAGACCCCGATGTCATCATGGTCGGTGAGATCCGTGACAAGGAGACAGCTCAACTGGCCGTCCAGGCCGCTCTGACCGGTCACTTGGTCTTTTCTACTCTGCACACCAACAACGCCGCCGGCATTATTCCGCGCTTGATCGATATGGGAGTTGATCCGTACTTGATCGCGCCGACTTTGGTACTCGGCGTAGCCCAACGTCTCGTTGGTCTGGCTGTACCGGAAGCCTCGGAGACCATTCCGGTTGATGGCAGTATCAAGGCCATGATCGATCGGCAGTTCGCAGATTTGCCGGAAGAATTCAAGAAAGACATTCCTTTTTCCGACACGGTTTATCGAATCAAGCCAACTCCTGCTGTGCCCAAGGGTACACGTGGTCGCATGGCGGTTTTTGAAATGTTTGCTATGGACAAGGATATTGAGCAAGCCATTCTCAAAAACGCTACTGAATTGGAAATTTCCAAATCGCTGCGTAACAAGGGCATGATTTCTCTCAAGGAAGATGCCATCATCAAGGCTTTCCAGAAAATTATTCCGATCGAAGAAGTGAATAAACTCTAGAGGTAGTGTTGTATAATATGCTCATGAATCAGAAGCAAGCCCTATTCGTGGACGATGATCGTTTCCTCCTGGATATGTATGCCCTCAAGTTTGCTCGGGCCGGCTATATCGTGCAAACGGCTGATTCCGGTACCATTGCGCTCAAGCTCTTGGAGGAGGGTTATGACCCTGACGCGATCATGGTCGACATTGCCATGCCGGGCATGGACGGTTTTGAGTTCGTGGAAAATATCCGTCGCGCCAAATTGTCCGAGCGAGCGGCTGTCATGATGCTGACCAACCAAACCACCACGGCTGATGTGGCTCGAGCCAAGGCTCTGGGGGTGGATAGTTTCATGTTCAAAGCCACGTTGATTCCCTCAGAAGTCTTGTCGATGGTGGAGCAAATTCTATTGGCTCGCCCTCGGACCAAGGCTTGATGTCTTTTCATTAAATATAAATTAAACAAAATGGATTACAAAAAAGAAATTGAGAATTTGACCGACATTGTCATCAAGGAGGGCGGTTCCGATCTGCACCTCTCATCCGGCCGCCCGCCGATCGTACGTGTGACCGGCAGTCTGATCCCCATGGTCAAGAAGGGTCTCTTGTCAGACAATGACATGAAGGGTTTTGTAAGCGCCTTACTCACTCCAGACAAGCTGGCTATTCTCGAAAAGGAAAGAGATGTTGATTTTTCCTACAGTCTTCCTCAAGCCCGTTTCCGGGGTAATGCTTATTACCGTCAGGGCGCTCTCTCGGTGGCGCTTCGTCTCATTCCACGTGTGATCCGTACGCTCTCCGAGCTCAATTTGCCGCCGATCCTGGAGACTTTTACCCGCAAGCCCCAGGGCTTCTTCCTGGTCGTAGGACCGATCGGTCAAGGCAAAACTACCACCATGGCCACATTGATCGAAATGATCAATCAGACTCGGTCGGAACATATCCTGACCATCGAGGACCCTATCGAATACCAATTCGAATCCAAGAAATCAATCATTGATCAGCGTGAGGTACGACTGGATACTCCAGATTTTGCCGAAGCTTTAGTCTCCATGTTTCGTGAGGATATTGATGTTTGTATGGTGGGTGAAATGCGTGACATCGCCACTATGGGTACGGCTGTGACGGCCGCCGAGACTGGTCACCTGATCTTCTCTTCGCTTCATACCAACAATGCTTCGCAAACGATCAACCGTATCATTGATTCCTTCCCGCCCAATCAGCAAGATCAGATCCGTATCCAGCTGGCCGGCTCACTCTCGGGTATTTTCTCTCAACGCCTGATTCCGCGTATTTCCGGCGGCCTGATCCCGGCTTTTGAGCTTCTCATCAATAACAATGCTGTTTCAAATCTCATTCGCGAGAAGCGCATTCATGAGATTGATACCGTGATCGAAACTTCCTCGCAAGAAGGCATGATCGATCTCAATCGTTCTTTGGTTGAGCTGGTGCGCGCGGGGGAGATCACGCTCGAGAACGCCTATATGCACTCGCCCAATGCCAAGAATCTGGAACGAATGATATAATACCGTCATGCTTTTCAACTACGAAGCCGTAGACGAGTCTGGAGCCAAGAAAACTGGCTTCATTGACGCTATCAATGTGGATGTCGCTATCTCTTCTTTGCAGCGGCGCGGTCTGATCCTCTCCTCGGTCAAGGAAGCCGGTGACGGTGGCTCAATCCTCTCAAAAAACATTTCTTTTTTTGATCGTATTACGACCAAAGACATCGTAATCCTCTCGCGCCAATTGTCGACGCTTTTTGAAGCTCAGATCTCGGCTTTGCGTGTTTTCCGTTTGTTGGCTACCGAAACAGAGAATCGTGCTCTGGCTGCCAAGCTGATGACCATCGCCGATGATATGCAGGCCGGTAGTGCTATTTCAGCGGCTCTGGCCAAACATTCCAAGGTCTTCCCGGATTTCTATGTGAATATGGTCAAGGCCGGTGAAGAGTCCGGAAAACTTCCCGACACTTTCCAGTATTTGGCTGACTATATGGATCGGGCCTATGAACTGACCTCCCGAGTGCGCGGTGCTCTTATTTACCCGGCTTTCGTGGTGGTCACTTTCACGGTGGTGATGATCCTCATGTTCACCATGATCATTCCGAAGATCACCCCGATCCTCCTCGAATCCGGCGCTACAATCCCTATATACACGCAGATCATTATTGGTATTTCTAATTTCTTGGTTTCATACGGCTTCATTATCTTTGCCCTGCTTGTCGTGGCAGGGTATTTCGTAGTGCGTTTTGTGCGTACACCGACCGGCAAACTAGCCTTCGATCATTTCAAATTGAACATTCCCTATGTGAGCTCGCTGTACCGCAAGCTGTATCTGTCGCGTTTTGCCGATAACATGAATACCATGCTCATGTCAGGTATTCCGATGGTCCAGGCTCTGCAGTTGACCTCGGTGGTTCTCGGCAACAAAGTCTACGAAAAAATATTTGCCGAAGCCGTGGAAGCGGTGAAAGGCGGCCGCACATTATCAGATTCACTGTCGAATAGTCCCAGGGAAGTACCGGGTATCATGACTCAGATGATCAAGGTGGGTGAGGAGGCCGGTGAAATCGGCAGTATTTTGAAAACTCTTTCCAACTTCTATAGCCGTGAAGTAACTACGGCTGTCGACTCTATCGTATCGCTCATTGAGCCGGCAATGATCGTGGGCTTGGGCGCGGGCGTGGCTATTCTCTTGGCTGCTGTGCTGGTGCCTATTTACAGTATTGCTTCATCGTCAGGCTCATAATCAGGGCCGACCCAAGCGCCACATCGGGAATTTTCAAGTTTTGAGGCTTATCCACAGGCTAGACAGGCTAGTATCCGTATAGGCAATGCTATACTTCATAGTAAGCCATCAAGCGTGGTATGGATCTTCAATGTCAATTATTAGTAATTATCAGTGAAATTTTTTATCATGAAAAAATATAACAGAGGTTTCACCCTCATCGAATTGCTAGTCGTGATCGCCATCATCGGCATTTTGGCGTCGGTGGTCTTGGTATCCCTCAACTCCGCCAGGAAGAAGGGTAATGACACTCGCGTAATTTCTGATGTCAATCAGATCAGGACAGCTTTGGAAACCGGTTATAACGGTACTTCTTATCCTGATTTGGCCGCCAATGCTCTCTCAGCTTCCGGTCCCAACGCTACCAACTTGACAGCTCTCAGCACCGACCTATCATCTCAGGGTGGTACTCTCAAGGTGGTAACCAACGCTACTTCACCGTTCGTCCAATATTCGATCTCTTCGCCCTTGGTCAGCAATACCGCCTCGTATTTCTGTGTTGACTCAACGGGCAAGGCCGAGACTACCTCTACAGCTCCTTCAGCTGTAACTTGCCCCTAAGTTTGTCGAGGGTGAGTTTGGTCCAATAGTATTCCTAACATCCCGCCCGTCGATATATCGACGGGCGGTTTGTGTTACAATATGTGCAATATGATCATGTTCAATCATTATCGCAGTCGTAATACCGAGCAGGCTTTCACTTTGATTGAGCTTCTGGTGGTGATTGCCATCATTGCCATTTTGACCAGTGTCCTCCTGGTCAACTTCCAGGCATCGCGTGCCCACGCTCGTGACGCCCAAAGAATCTCCGATGTGAGCCAGTTGCAATTGGCTTTGTCCATGTATGTTGATCGTTGCAATCAATATCCTGCATCACTCTCGACTACCGCCAGCAACGGTTGCCCGACTTCACCGGTGGCTATTACGCTCGGTACATTCATTTCCCAAATCCCGACGCCGCCAGCCGGAGCGGGGCAGACTACTTATGACTATGCCACGACTCTCAATTCATCCAGCCAACCGGTCAACTATGTTTTGCACACCAAGTTGGAGTATTACAACGTCGCTCTGGCCAAAGGTCTGGGGGCCATGCCGAGCGGCACCTGGTCGGCATCATATACTTGTGACAATACCACGGCCTCGACGGATTATTGTGTCACTTCAAACTGATGAGTCTGATTGATTTGCCAGTATTGTTGGCGGTGTTTGTTCTAGGCACGATCATCGGCAGTTTTTTGAATGTCGTTATTCTACGACACAACACCGGCTTGGGTTTGGGCGGTCGGTCGCACTGCTTCGCTTGCGGTCACCAATTGTCGGCTTGGGAACTGATACCTTTTTTCAGTTTCGTTTTCCAGCGCGGCGCTTGCAAACATTGTCGCAGCCGCATTTCCGCGCAATATCCGCTGGTAGAGCTCGTAAGCGGCATCGTCTTTGCCTTGGTTTGGTTCGAATTCCCGCCAACTTCACCGACGCATGCGGTAACGACACTGATTTATCTCATAGCTTCAAGTTTGCTTATTGTCATGGCGGTTTATGATACTCGCCAGAAAATTATTCCGGATTCTTTCGTTTATTCCTTCGATCTTCTGGCGCTAATCAGCGTTTTTGTCGGTGGGGCCACCTGGTGGCATGCCCCATACTATCCGACACTCTTGGCTGGTCCCGTTCTGGCTTTGCCGTTCGCTCTGTTGTGGTTAGTTTCGAAGGGCAATTGGATGGGTCTCGGTGATGCCAAATTGGTTCTGGGCTTGGCTTGGCTCCTGGGTATGAATGCCGGCCTGAACGCTTTGATCCTGGCTTTTTGGCTGGGAGCGATTATCGGTTTGGCCTGGATGTTCATGTCCTTTGGTCGCTTCAAGGCTCGCTTGGAAATACCTTTTGGGCCGTTCCTCATCGCTACTTTTTTCCTGGTACTTTTCAGTCACTGGTTGGTTTTCGATATCCATACGCTTCTGGAGCTCTTTCGGTTATAATAGGTTCATGAATCGCGGTTTTACTCTGATTGAACTATTGGTCTCCATTGCTATCTTCGTCTTCATGACGCTCTTGGTCGTGGTCAAGTACGGTTCCTTCAACCAGAGCACCCTGCTTACTGACACGGCTTATGATATTGCGCTGTCTCTGCGCACAGCTCAGACTTATGGTTTGTCGGTCAAAAATATCAACGCTAGTTTCAATGTTCCTTATGGGATCTCTTTCAACACCTCAGCTACCGGCAATGGTTGTGCTACTCCGACTTCGGCCACAGCGCTAGTCCTGTATGCCGATACCTCCGAGGGTAGCGCGGCTACTACGGATGTCTATGATTGCGCCGATACGCCGGTCAATTCCTATCTGATTACCCGTGGAGCCACGATCGGGGGGTTGTGTGTGGGGGACGGTTCATCGTGCACTTATTCCGGCTTGAGCCAACTAGATGTCACTTTTACGCGCCCTTATCCCGAAGCGGTGATTTGCGCCAATGGTTCTAGTGCTTCGTGCCCTTATACTTACGCGGCGATCACGCTTCTCGGCAGTGATGGTAGTACGCGCACTATCACCGTGAGAGGTAATGGTCAGGTGTCTGTTGAACAATGATGAACAAAAAAAGCACAACTTTTTTCCCCAAGACAAACACGCGTCGCGGTTTTACTTTGATTGAGATCATTGTTTCTTTGATGATTTTCTCCATCGTGGTTCTGGTGGCTTTGTCTGCTCTGGTCAAGATTATTGATGCCAACAAAAAAGCCCAAACTCTCCAGGATTCAGTCATCAACCTTTCTTTCACTTTGGAATCAATGTCTCGCGAAATGCGTTCCGGCTCGGACTATTATTGTCAGGAAGGTCTCAACGCCACTATCGGCACCCTGACTTCTACTAACATTGCGGCTCAGTGTGTGAACGGCTTGTCACAAAGTAATACAGCAAACGGCGTATTGTTTGCTTTTGCTTCAGCCAAAACTGCTCCCAATGGCCTCGGTGGCACTTGCCGGCTATCTATCGCTTATCGCATTCGTCCCGATGGCGCCGGCGACTGGTATCTAGAGAAGGCTGAACAGACTGCTTGCGGCACACCGATCGTCTCATACGCTAGCGGCGTGGGGGATAGTTTCAGCCCGCTTGTGTCGACTTCCACGGTTTCCGTTTCCGGCTTCTATGTCAAAATGACCAGCAACTATTTCCCGCTGGCTTTCATTCAGCTGTCCGGCAATGCCGGCAACCGTGAATTGACTCGCAGCTATTTTGTCGTGCAGACAGCTGATTCACCGCGCGTACCATAATCATCATGAAATTTTTCCGAAAAAAATTCTGTTCTCACAATCACTCCCACGAGGAGTCTCGCCTGAATCGCATTCACCGGCGCGGCTTTACGATCATTGAGACACTGGTCGCGATTACGGTCTTGATGATCGCTGTTGCGGGACCGTTGGTGGTAGCCAGCAAGGGCCTCTCCGGCGCTTTGGCTTCACGGGATCAAATGATCGCTTCGTATTTGGCTCAGGAAAGCATGGAGACGATTCGTAATACGATCGACAACAATCTCAGCCAAGGCCTCTCTTGGCTCAACGGTTTTTCCAATTGCACGCCTTCGACTGTGCCGTGCGATGCTAGCGCCATTGATGCCACGGCTTTCCTGACCGGCAAGGCGGCGCCGCTCACGATTTCTTCCAGTGGTTACTATAGTCATGCTGGTACTGGCTCAGCCTCAATCTTCACGCGATCTTTCTATCTGGTGACGCCGGGCACCAATACCGCCTGCCAAACAACCAGCAATGAATGCACGGTTATTATTGAGGTGGATTGGAATGAAGGACCGACGCCTTATGATGTCATTTTGTCCGATGAGATTACCAATACCGCCCGTTAATCAGGCATATATGAAACTCTCCAAACTTTTCCAACACCATCCGGACCAAAGAGGCTACACGCTCCTCTTCGCCGTGCTGACGGCGGCTTTGGTTCTGGCTGTGGCGGTTTTCATCTTGGGGGTCAGTCGCAAACAATACGAACTATCCGTGGCGGCTCGCAACTCCACCTACTCATTCTATGCCGCCGACAGCGGTATTGATTGCGCGGCCTTGGCCTACACGAATGGTGATATCGCTACTTCTAGCGGTGCTACTGTCACTTGTTACAATCAGATACTAACTTCTTCTTTTGCCGCCGTTTCCTCAGGTTTTCCCAGTTTCTTGTCCAACGCGGTCTATCCGGTTTACAAGACTCAGCAAGTCTCCGGTTCCTATCTCAACTTCGCCCTGTATAGTGGTTGTTTCGATCTGACTATTTATGATGGTTATGATACCAGCGGTGTGCATTGGACGGTGATTGACTCACGCGGTTATAACTTCTGCGCCACGGTCGGCGGTTTGCCCAATAGTCCCGATACGAGCAATCCGGCAACTGTCGAACGCGCTTTGCGTCTCGGCAAACAGGGCTAGTGTATAATTGGAGTCATGAAATCAGCCATACCGGCCCAAGTCAGAGAGCGTCTCAACAAGCTCAAGGAAACGATCGAGCGGCATCGGCGGCTCTATCATACGCTGGACCAGCCGGAAATCAGCGATGAAGCCTATGACTCACTCATGGCCGAGCTGCAAACTCTGGAGGAGAAATATCCCTCTCTGCGAACTATTGATAGTCCGACTATGCGTGTCGGTGGGGAACCGCTCCAAGAGTTCACCAAGATCACTCATGTTGTGCCTCAATGGTCCTTCGATGATGTTTTCGACGCAGCGGAGCTCGAGCAGTGGCAGAACAAGGTGCGCAACTTCATGGCCAAGGCCGGCGTTGCTGATTTGCCGCTCGAGTATTGCTGTGAACTGAAGATCGATGGCTTGAAGGTCGTGCTGACTTATGAATCCGGTGTTCTGGTCCTGGCGGCTACGCGCGGTGATGGTGCTATCGGGGAAGATGTCACCCATAACGTGCGGACTATTCGCTCCATACCACTGCGCTTGTCTCGGCCGCTCGACCTCATCGCGGTTGGTGAGGTCTGGTTGAGTGTCCATGATCTCAAGCGGGTCAATGAGGAGCGAGCTACTCTGGGCGAGCCACTCTATGCCAATACGCGCAATCTGGCAGCGGGATCATTGCGTCAGCTGGACCCCAAGGTGACGGCTCTCAGACGATTGGACTCCTTCATCTATGATTTGGAAAAAGTGCAAGAATTGAAAACGGCCCCGGCGAGAGCAGTCGAAACCCCTGATAGTCAGGCGGCCGAATTGGAATTGCTTGGTCAACTCGGTTTCCAGACCAACCCGCATTTCAAAGTTTGTAATGATTTGGCTGCCGTCCAAGCTTTCTATGAATACTGGACCAAACATCGTGGCGATTTGCCTTATCAGCTCGACGGTATTGTGATCAAGGTCAATAGCCGGCAGATCCAGGAGGCTCTGGGATATACCGGCAAATCGCCGCGCTGGGGCGTGGCTTATAAGTTCCCGGCGGAACAAGTTACGACTGTGCTTGAAGATATTGTCTTCCAAGTTGGCCGGACCGGTGTGGTGACACCTGTAGCCGTCCTGCGGCCGGTCAAAGTAGCTGGTTCGGTGGTTTCTCGAGCCACCCTACACAATGAAGATGAAATCAAACGCCTGGATGTTCGTCTGGGTGACACTGTCATTCTGCAAAAAGCCGGCGATGTCATCCCGGATATTGTCTCAGTCGTGTCCGAACTGCGCCCGGCTGATTCCAAGCCTTTTGTCTGGCCCAGGCATGTGCCGGCCTGTGGCGGCGACGGCCGGATCGAGCGTGTCGCCGGCGAAGCCGCCTGGCGTTGTGTCAGTCGGGATTCTTTCGAGCAACAAAAACGCCGTTTCCAATATTTCGTATCCAAGAAATGTTTCGATATCGATGGTTTGGGACCGCAGACGCTGGATCAATTGCTGGAAGCCGGTCTGGTCACGGCTTTCGATGATCTCTTCCGGCTCAAGAGAGATGATTTGTTATCCTTGCCGCGTTTCGCTGAACTATCAGCGGACAATCTGCTCCAAGCTATCAAGGAAGCTCGTCGTGTGACCTTGCCACGTTTCCTGGCTGCTCTATCTATCCCGCAAGTGGGTGAGGAGACCGCCTATGATCTAGCCAAGGCCTTCGGTACCATGAATCGTTTGCGCGCCGCCAAGCTGGATGACTTCCAGAAAGTTTATGGTGTTGGAGAAGTTGTCGCCCGTTCGCTCTCAGATTGGTTCGCTGAGCCTGATAATCAAGCCCTCCTAGACCGGCTGCTGGCCGAGGTGACTATTGAAACTTTTGCTCCTTCGAGTGGCGCAGCCGCCAAACTATCCGGTCAATCTTTTGTTTTCACGGGTAGTTTGCCAACTCTAGATCGTGAAGCAGCACAAGCCATGGTGCGCGAACAGGGCGGTGATGTCTCGAGTAGTGTTTCCAAGAAAACGACTTATGTGGTGGCTGGTAGTGATGCTGGTAGTAAGTTGGATAAGGCTCGTGCTTTGGGGGTCAAAATCATTGATGAGGAAGCTTTCTTGAAACTAATGAGGTAGTTGGTTTCGGAATAATAGGTTGTCTGTCGGAGAGTAGCTGTAACCTTAGTGGGAACTCTACTTAACTTAATCGCACCCAGACTTTAGCCCCATCAATAGTAGTTTTTGAGAGCCCTGCGAAACTCGCTACGCTCCCGCTCCGCTCAGACAGTCCTCGGTCTCTCAAAAACTCTATTGATGGGGCTTTG
>JAJXVL010000061.1 GCA_021782175.1 bacterium | reverse complement strand
TGATTTTGGGATGTGTGCTTGTGCAGCATCCAGAGAGCCAGGAGGAAAAGGACGGTCGAGCTTGTAGCCGAGCCCATACAATACACGCAGATTGAGTGCAGGATGAAGAGTTGCAGATAAACAAACCACAGAGACATGCCGAAACCGAGAGCTGTGGCCATGAGCGTCCACCGGAGGATGGCGCTATGATGAGCCGCTACCTTTCCTTGACCATGTTTGGACTCCAAATAGAAAAAGGCGCCGGTCGCCACGGCCAAATAGTAGAGAGCCCCCAGAAGCGAGGTTGGCACACCAAAAAGGACCGAATAGTTACTGGTCAGGACCACCTCGCAACCCTGCTCGAGAGTACACGGCGGAACTACGCCGAGATAATGCTCCACGGTCAGATAGGAAGCGTCGGCAAAACCGATAATCGCGACCAAGAGGAAAATCCCCAAGGCGATTGAGCCGACTTCAGCGAGCGGCTGCGTCAATAAGCGCTTTAAATTGTTCATAGCTTTGCGGATTAGGCACCAACTTGCCGTTCACGAAGAAGGAGGGTGTGTAATCAATACCCAGATTCTCCCCTTCGGCCATCTCACTCTGGATGAACTGCTTGGTGGCGGTACTATCGATATCGCTGTGGAACTTGGTGAGATCAAGACCCAAGTTTTTGGCATAACCGTCGAAGACCTGGCGGGCGGCGGCGTCGGAGAGATTGGCCCAGTCATTCTGACCGGTATACAACAGCCGATACATTTCCCAGAATTTACCCTGGGCGGCGGCAGCCTCGGAGGCTTGCGCGGCAATCGGCGCATTCAAGTGTTGCGGCAACGGAAAATGGCGGAAAACCACACGCAAGGTCGTGGAGGCTTCATCAGTCATCAATTTCTCAACGAGCGGAGCGTAGACACCGCAGGCCGGACACTCGAAATCGCCATATTCAATGAGCGTTACCGGGGCATTCATTGAACCTTCAATATGATCAGCTGAAGTAACCGGAGCCGGCGCGCCCAACTGAGGCAAATTGCTCCCTGTCGGACGACTCATAGCTACTCCGAGACCCCAGACAATCAGACCAATAATAGAGACGAAAACAAGCCAGAAGACGAGACGTTTGATGTTCATAGATTCTGATTATATGGGAGAGAGCGATTGGCGGCAAGGACTACAAGATCAACATGGCATCACCAAAGGAGTAGAAGCGGAAGCCCTCCCCAATGGCCACCTCATACAAATCGCGCCAGGAACGTTTGGCTCCCCTGGCTTGAAGTAAGGCGTCGACAAGCGTGAGCAGTGAAGTGCCTGGCAAATGGAAGTTCGTGATCAGGCCATCAGTGAGCTGGAAATGATAAGGCGGCTTGATGAAAAGTTTGGTTGTACCCTGGATAGCTTGGCCGTGCAAAATCTTGTCAGCCGCGGACTCGAGCACCCGCAAAGCAGTCGTACCAGCCGCGATGATTGGTCGGTTCGCTTGTTTGGCTGATGACAGGGCCGCGGCCGAATCAGCACTGACCGAGAAGGGTTCGGCGTGCAAGGAACCGGTGGCAATCATTTCAGGCGTGACCGGCGAGAAAGTGCCGCGGCCGACATGGAGAGTCACCGGCACGCGCGAAATCTTTTTATCAGCTAAGGTCTGGAAAACTCTCGCCGTGAAGTGGAGCGAGGCCGTAGGCGCCGCCACCGAGGCCGGCACAGCCGCAAAAGTTGTCTGGTAACGTTCGCGCACGACAGCTTCGGACATTTCGGCGTGGATATATGGCGGCAATGGCGTCGAGCCATATTCCTCAGCAATTTCCCGGAAGCGCTGAGCGGAAACCCGAAGTTTAAAAACAAACTCTTCAGCCTGGTTTGACAAAACTTCAACTACAGTTTCTCCACCACTCTCGAAACTGAGCTTATCCCCCAGCTTCAATCCCCTGTCAGGCAGACCGCGAATCTCGTCGCCGCCGTCCCATTCATTGAAAAGGAAAAGTATTTTCACCGCGCCACCCGTCGGCTTGTATAGAGTCAATCTGGCCGGAACCACCGCGGTATCATTCAAGACCAATGTGGCTTGCTCTGGCAGATATTTGGCTAGATTAGCGAAAGTATCCAGAACAACTTCATCTGTAGCCACGCGATAGACGAGCAGACGCGCGGCATCTCGTGGTTCGGCTGGAGTATGAGCGATTAATTCTGGCGGTAAGCGATAGTCGTAGCTTTCAGTTGGCATGGCGGCATCATAGCATATTGCTTGTTGATCATAGCCAAACCCTGGAGATATTGCGCCCGAATAGTTGAGGCTAGGAGTGAATCATCATAGATATGCACGGAATCAATCTTGCCCGCGAAATAGCCGGCATAACCATCAGAACCGCTGCCGATACTCACATAGGAACGCCCGGTATGATCCGGCAAGAGACCAGCCCACTGATTGTCGAGGGTCCCATCAATATAGAGGGCTCGGCTGCCGTTGCCAGAAGTATAGGTGATATTGTGCCAATTGTTGAGACTAATTACACCACTTGAAACATCTGTGAAGAAATCACCAGCCCCAATATGACCATCTGGTCGTAGGGTGATACCGCGATCACCACCGCTCTGCCAATCATCGTCCCAGAAGATA
>JAJXVL010000060.1 GCA_021782175.1 bacterium | reverse complement strand
TCTCAACGCGAGTCAGATAAAAAATTACGTCCATCATGACGTTCCGTGGCTCATGACTGAACCAGAAGAGGTCATCGATTACCGTCTTGTCTTCGAACGTACCGTACCGTTCGCTAAAACTGATCGCACAGCGCTCTGGCAAGAAGCGGCCGGAATGGACTCGGTGGCGCATCTTGGAAAGATGTCGAAAGAAGAAGCTGAATATTATGAAAAGCTATGAAAAACGAGATCATTTCGGGAGAGATATACTGGGTATCTTTTGCGCCAAGCGTCGGCCATGAGTACCAAGGCCGTCGGCCGGCCGTAGTCATAAGAGCGGATGCATCGCTCAAGAGAACGAATCTCGTGACTGTCATGCCTCTTACCTCCCAGATCGGCAAGCCTCACGGCGACGATATACTCGTAAAAGCCACGCCGCAAAATAAGTTGTACGGAGATTCTTTGGTCAAGGCACATCACGTAGAGTCTTTCGACAGATCCAGGTTCATAAAGAAGATCGGCGTATTGGAAGAAGACAACATGCTTAAAATACGGACATACCTGAAAAGCCATTTCGGGATATAGTTTTCGCGGCATTCCTTTACACAATCTTTACAATCGCTCTCGTATTCTGACGGCATAATATGCAAACCAATATCGGCGTGGAAAAGAGCGCGGCGCAAGCCGTACCCATAGGGAGGATGTTACTGTCCAAAGTCCCGGAGATAACCATATTCTTCTGGATCATAAAGGTGCTCTGCACCACCATCGGCGAGACCGCAGCCGACTATCTGAACGAAACGCTCGGTTTCGGGCTCACCAATACGAGCCTGGTCATGGCGGTCCTCCTGGCCGTCATCCTCATCGTCCAATTCAGGAAAGACAGATACGTGCCGTGGGTGTACTGGCTCTCCGTGGTCCTCATAAGCGTGGTGGGCACGCTCATCACGGACAATCTGACCGACAACCTCGGCGTGTCTCTGGTCACGACTACCATCGTCTTTGGCATCGTCCTCTTGGCGGTCTTTGCCATATGGTTCAAATCGGAGAAGACGGTGTCGATCCATTCCATCGATACGTTCAAGCGAGAAGCGTTCTATTGGCTGGCCATCCTATTCACCTTCGCCCTTGGCACGGCGGCCGGAGATCTTGTGGCGGAGAAGTTCGCCCTGGGCTACCTCACGGCTCTCTTCATATTCGCCGGCGTCATCGCCCTCATCGCCGCGGCGCACTATATCCTGAAATTCATCTATACGGAGGAGCATCGGATGTTCACTCCGAATGCCGTTCTGGCTTTCTGGCTGGCCTATATCATGACGCGCCCGCTCGGCGCCTCTATCGGCGACTATCTCTCCCAAGCTCGCGCTGACGGCGGCCTTGGCCTCGGCACGACGGTGACCAGCTACATATTCCTGAGCGCA
Organism: bacterium; assembly: GCA_021782175.1. Lineage (GTDB taxonomy): Bacteria > Patescibacteriota > Minisyncoccia > Phycocordibacterales > PALSA-1337 > C7867-002. Next base: position 1,220 of record JAJXVL010000060.1, on the reverse strand, counting down.
ATCGCGGCGACGGTCATCTATCTGTCGACGACCAAGAAGGATGTCATCACGAAGGAGTATTAGCTTACAGAGTCTTTACGCCTATAGGCATATGATATGAACGAACCAGCCGGTCGACTGGGGATTATCAATCAATATACAAGCATAAGCCATCCAATAATCCATGCCTAAGAACAAAGGGTCGATATTCGCTCTGGCACTGCTCGGCGCGTTCGCCGTCGGAGGTACTAGCATGATAGCCCTCCAAAGCCATGCTCAAGTAGCGATCCCTACGGCCGCTCCTGTCGCTATCGGGCAGTCGCCGCAGGCTGCAGAACCTACAAGTAAGGCCGACACGGATAACATCAACGACCAGAGAGGTGATCAGAGTGGTCCCGACAAGCCGGATGCCGTCTCTGGCGTCAAACAGTTGGATACGCATGAGCACGACTCCGTCGCCGATCCGAACGAGGTCGAAGACGCCAACTAGCATTATCAGAATAATTCCGTCAAATGCGCCGCGCGACACGGCGCATTTTCGCGCTTGACTGGCGTGGTATAATTCGTATATGAAAGATCGAAAATCGAATAATGACATCATCATATACGAAGCTGGCAATGGCGCGCCGCGGCTCGAAGTGCGGATTTCCGGTGAGACGGTCTGGCTCACCATCGATCAGATGGCGGAACTTTTCGATAAGAGCCGGTCGACTATAAACGAGCATATTTTGAATATCTACACTGAAAAAGAGCTCGTAGAGCAGGATACTATGAGAAAAATCGGAAATTCCGATTTTTCTACCAAACCGACGAATCATTACAATCTGGACGTCATCATCTCCGTCGGCTATCGCGTAAAATCCCTACGCGGCACGCAATTCCGCATATGGGCGACGCAGAGATTGCGCGAGTACATCGTCAAAGGTTTTACCATGGACGATGAGCGGCTGAAGAATCTCGGCGGAGGCAAGTATTGGAAAGAGCTGCTCGACCGCATCAGAGATATCAGGAGCAGCGAGAAGGTCCTCTATCGGCAAGTCCTCGACCTCTATGCCACCAGCGTCGACTACGATCCCGGCAGTCAGGAATCGAAAAAATTTTTCGCTATCGTGCAGAACAAACTGCACTACGCCGCCAACGGCAAGACCGCGGCCGAGCTCATATCCGAAAGGGCGAACGCCGACCGGCCATTCATGGGCCTTATGACTTTCGGCAAGGACGGCGTACGCAAATCCGAAGAT
>JAJXVL010000059.1 GCA_021782175.1 bacterium | reverse complement strand
TCGATTCTCCCTCCCGGCACCAAGGATTCGAAAGTGGCTAGTCCTGACCTATTCATGAATCCAACTCATCAAACCAAACTCCTCGTAGTCGTCGGCCCGACGGCTTCAGGCAAAAGTGACCTGGCTGTCAGCCTCGCTCTCGCCTACAACGGCGAAGTTATTTCCGCTGATTCACGCCAAGTCTACCGGGGCCTCAATATCGGCACCGGCAAAATCACCGTCCCTGAAATGAAAGGCGTGCCGCACCATTGTCTCGACATCGCTGATCCAGCTACGCGCTTCACGGCCATGGACTGGAAGAAAGCGGCCGAAACAGCTATTGCTGATATCACTAGCCGCGGCAAACTCCCGATCATCTGTGGTGGCACCGGCTTCTATGTCTCCACTCTCATCAATGATCTGGGCTTCCCTGATGTGCCGGCGGACACAGCCGAACAACAAGCTCTGGAAGAGCGCTCGCTCGAAGAACTTTTCCAGGAACTCAAAGCTTTGGACCCCGCGCGCGCGGCCACCATTGATCTCAAGAACAAACGCCGTCTCTCGCGGGCCATCATGATCGCCCGGGCTATGGGCCAAGTACCGCCGATCCAACAGCCTGACAAACCCCGTTATGATGTCCTCGAGATCGGCACCCGCTGGAGCGATGAGAAATTGCGTGAACGCATCAAGGCCCGCCTGGAGAGCCGTCTTCGGGATGGCCTGGTAGCCGAAGTAACCAAATTGGCCGAAGCCGGCCTGAGCTATGAGCGCATGGAGGAACTGGGCCTGGAATACCGCTATGTCTCGGAGCATTTGCAAGGCCGCCTGGCTTATATCGATATGGTGGCTCTCCTCGAAATGCGCATCTGGCAATACGCCAAGAGACAGAAGACCTGGTTCCGCCGCGATCCGAAAATCCACTGGTTCACCGCACCCTGGCCGGATGAAACCATGAACCAGCTCATCGCGACCTGGCTCCAGCAATAATTAAAACAAAAAAACCGCCGAGGAGTGGGCGGTGTGTGATATCAATCTGAGCGGTGGCCTGATCGGCTTGGCTTAGCGGCTTCTTCCAGAAATCCCGCTTCGCGGTCCAACCAATGCAAGATCTCCTTGAGGACGCTATAACCTCTGAGCGCATCCTCGAGCGGGATCATATGTCCCAGATTGCAACCCCGGACGGTGATATCTCTCTGTTCGCCGCCAAAGATAGCTTGACTGCGAACGGTGAGTACCTGGTCAGCACGACCTATAATCGTGAGTATCGGTCGCGGTTGTGGTTTGAAAGACAAACCACACAGGCTTTGCCACAAAGCCCGGCCGGATTCTTCCCGACAAGCGTAGTGAATCCGCGCCGGCCAATGGGGGCATATTTTGTTGAAGAAATAAGCGGTCACTTCCCCCTGACGAAGCGCGCACAGATTGCCAGAGAACATTTTCGGCAAACGCTTGCACCAGAGCTTGGCCGCTTTGAGCCAAAGTCTCAAACCTTGTCCGCGGAAACCGGTTGGATTCACGAACACCAGAGCCTTGACCAAACCCGGCCAAGCCGCCGCTACTCGATAGGCAACCGCCGCGCCGGTATCGTGACCGACTAGGATCACTCGACCGGCCTGACCAGCGACATGCTTCACGAAAACTTCCAGATCCGCGGCATAATCCTCCAGACCGCGCCCGGCGGCCACCTCGAAATTCACAGCCATGGCCGTGAAGTTTTGTTCAGCGCAAAATTGCATCCAGGGCACGAACATATTGGCACGATTGAAACGACCGGGCACGAACACAATCACGGTCTGGTCGTATCGAGAAGCCTTGGTCTTGACTGACAGACAGAGGAAGTCTACACCGACTACTGTTTCGTACATAAAATTCCCTATTTTTGATTGTTTTGTACCTTTTCTCTGTCCACAGACTATTTTTTCTGCCTAGAAAAGTCAACCGGTACAAAAACACCGCCTACAAAGTAAGCGGTGTGGAGAAACTTAACGAGCAGCCGCCGACCGGAAAAAATCGTTGTAACGGCCGGAGCTGTTCCGAAGCCAACCAATGATTGGCTTGATGACCAGATAGTCCTCCTCGTCATATAGCAAGGACATATGGTCACCTTGGACCCGGATCTCCTTGTTCAGGGAATGCGGCGAGAGCGGCACCATCCGCTGAACAAAGGCCAGCTGATCCGCTTCCGGCATGAAGCGGTCCTGCCGACCAATGACGGCGAGAACCGGCTTCTTGCATTCGGCCATGGTGAGACCTCTCGCCAAATGAGCCAGAGCCCGACCGGAGAAGCGGCTGGGCTGGTGGTTGATCTGCTTTTTCCACTCTCGGCCTGCCTGGCTGAAGAAATACTTCGCCAGTTCCTTGTCACTGGGCTTGAAACAGATACCGGAGAGGATTTCCGGCAAATGTCGGAACCAGAAAGCCGACGCTTTGGACATGGCCTTGCTGATCTCCGCCACGCCAAATGGCACGACATTCACCATCACTACCGACTCGACCATGATGGGATGCCGACTGGCGACCCAATAGGCCAAGGCAGCACCGACACCATGCCCCATCAGAGTAATGGGCTGTTTGGTGCGATTGACGATGGCGGTGGTCTGCCGCTCGACATCCTCCAGGTATGACTGCAAGGTCTTGCGCTGGTGATGTTCGAACGACATTGCGATACTCGAGAAAGAATGTCTCGATAACTCCCTCTGCCACAAGGCATAGGAGTGGGCACTGGCCCAAGCATCCGGGATGCACAGTACCATGGG
>JAJXVL010000058.1 GCA_021782175.1 bacterium | reverse complement strand
TTAGCTATTTTTATGCTTTACTATGCCGACGAAGCCGCGGGCTCCGTTTTTCTTTCATGGACATCAGAAATATCGCTATTATCGCCCACGTCGACCACGGCAAGACCACCTTGACCGACGCCATCATGACCCAATGTGGCCATGGCAGTGAAGGTTCAATGGATTCCAACGCTCTAGAACAAGAACGTGGCATTACTATTTATGCCAAAAACACCTCAGTCACCTACAAGGGTTCCAAGATCAATATCGTCGACACTCCCGGACACTCCGACTTCGGTTCCGAGGTCGAGCGCGTCCTGCGCGCCATTGACGCTGTCCTTTTGGTTGTCGACGCCCAGGAAGGTCCCATGCCCCAGACTCGTTTTGTGCTCAAGAAGTCTCTGGAACTAGGCCTCTTACCAATCGTCATCATCAACAAGATCGACAAACCGGCCGCTGATCCGGCACGTGTGCATGAACAGGTCTTGGAACTTTTCATGGAGCTTGGGGCTACTGACAAACAGATCGACTTCCCCACGATTTACGCCATTGGCCGCCAAGGCATCGCCAAGAGAAAACTGACTGACGAATCCAAAGACCTGACACCACTCCTGGATCTCATCCTTGAATATGTCCCGGCCGCCAACGCCAACAAACAAGCCCCTCTCAAGGCCCAGGTCTTCAATTTGGGTTATGACAATTTCCTCGGTCGCCTGGCGGTAGTCCGTATCTATGACGGAACGATTAGGGACAGCCAAAATGTCTGGGTCAAAGATATCAACGGTCAAACTTTTACAGGTAAGATCACCAAACTTTTCACTTTTGACGGCAAGAAACGCGTAGAAACAACGGAATCTGAATCTGGTGACATTGTTACAGTCGCTGGCTTGCCCGACATCTATATCGGCGAAACTATCACTGACCAGGAAAATATCGAGGCTCTGCCGGCTATCAAGGTTGATGAGCCAACCATCTCTCTGCAATTCCTGGTTAACAATTCACCTTTTGCCGGCCGTGAAGGACAATTCGTCACTGGTCGCCAGATCCGAGAACGCCTGGAGAAGGAACTCGAAATCAACGTCGGTCTCAAAGTAGACTTTTCTTCGAATGACTACATGACTGTTTATGGTCGTGGTGAACTGCATATCGGTATCCTCCTGGAGAATATGCGTCGTGAAGGTTATGAGCTGCAGGTTTCTCAACCAAAAGTTATCATCAAAGAGGAAAACGGTGTCAAACTAGAACCTTTTGAAGAATTGATTGTTGACACGCCTCAGGAATATTCCGGCGCTATTATCGAAACTTTGGGCAAACGCAAAGGTATCATGCTCGACATGAAGACTCATGGCAACCAAGTACGTATGGTCTTCGAAATTCCGACCAGAGGTCTGCTCGGCTATCGCAATATCTTCACTATCGATACCAAGGGTGAAGGCATCATGTCTTCACGTTTCATAGATTTCAAACCTTATGCCGGTGAGATCGAGAAGCGCGAAACCGGCTCCATGACTTCGATGGCTTCCGGTCGTACTTACGGCTTCTCGCTATGGAATCTACAGGATCGCGGTCGCCTCTATATCGGCGCCGCCGTCGAAGTCTATGAAGGTATGGTCATTGGTGACACTTCCAAGGGTGAAGATATGGATGTGAACCCCTGCAAAGCCAAAGCTATGAGCAACATGCGCTCCTCCGGCAAGGACGAGGCTCTGAACCTGGTACCGCACTATGAGCTCTCTATCGAGCGCGGCTTGGAACTGATGCGTGATGATGAATATCTGGAAATCACTCCAAAAAATATTCGTTTGCGCAAGAAATTCCTGACTGAGCTCGACCGCGCCCGTTCCAAACGCGGCGGCAACTTCATGTAAAACTCTGAGATTTTTTCTGGCTGGAAGAAACCGAAATAATCACAAAATCCTTGAGCCCCTTCGGGGGCTTTGGTCTTTGTGTTAGAATAGCCCCATGACAGACAAACCCCGAAAACTTTCTACTGAGGCTTACAAGGGTGTACGCGACTTCTTCCCAGAAGATATGGCTATAGAAAAGCGTATTTTCCAAATCTGGAGTCAGATTGCTGAGAAGTATGGTTACCAAGAATACAATGCCTCTGTGCTTGAGCCGGCCGATCTCTATCGCGCCAAATCTGGTGAAGAGATCGTAAATGAGCAGACTTACACTTTCACCGACCGAGGCGATCGCGAGGTGACCTTGCGGCCGGAGATGACTCCGACCGTAGCCAGGATGGTTGCCGCCAGACGCCGAGAATTGATCTTCCCTTTGCGTTGGTATTCTATCCCCAATCTCTTCCGCTACGAACAACCTCAGCGTGGTCGGGTGCGTGAACACTGGCAGCTCAATGTTGACTTGTTCGGAGTCGAATCAACCCAGGCTGAGATCGAAGTCATAAGCATAGCTTATGACATCACCCGTGCTTATGGACTCCAGGACAACCAATTCGAGATTCGCCTCAACAATCGACGCTTGATGGACTATGTCACGCGCGAGGTTTTCGGTCTCGACGAAAACGGAGCACACCGCCTGGCCAAACTAATCGACAAGAAGGAGAAACTGCCACCCGAAATTTTTGAGGCTTCGGTATTGGATGTTTTTTCGACTGATCAGAAACTACGCGGCCGCGATGAAACTTTCATCACTCTGCTCAATTCCCGCAATTTCCAAGAATTCACGGAGCGCCTGCCGCAAACTGTTTCTGAACATCAGGGATTGACTGAGATTCGTCAGATTATGAGCGGTCTG
>JAJXVL010000057.1 GCA_021782175.1 bacterium | reverse complement strand
TCGTGAGCGAAGCGCCGCCCGGACATAGCCTGCATAATTACGGATATGCCGTAGACGTGGCCGATGAGACGGCCGGGTACAAGCTCGATTGGCAAAAACTCGTGAGGATAGGCGCATATTGCGGACTGGAATCCGGCGGCGACGGCGACCTGCCGCATTTCGAATACAGGGGAGGCCTGACCACGGATCAATTCCTGGCCGGAATGAGGCCGCTGCCTCTGACACTGCCGTGCCCGGTCATGGCCGAAAGGGCCAAGGCGGGCAAGGCGCTGACCATGGCGGATCTCAAAGCTTGTGGCGCGCCGAAATTCTAAGGTGATCCGTCCGTTCGTGCTCCGTTCGCGCTCATTACAGAACTCTTACAAAGAGTGGTATATTGTTATCCGTATGCGTATTTTGATCATAGAGGACAACAAAAAGCTGGCCGAATCGCTGAAACGCGGTTTCGAGCAGGAGGGGTACGCCGCCGATCGCGTTCATGATGGCCTCGAGGGAGAGCGCAAGATCATGACCTCATCGTCGGATTATGACGCCATAGTGCTCGACCTCATGCTTCCAGGCAAAGATGGCATGGAGATATGCGCCGCCGCGAGAGAGAGGAAGATAATGACGCCCATCATCATGCTCACGGCCAAGGATACCGTGAGAGACAAGGTGACCGGCCTCGATACCGGCGCGGACGATTATCTGGTCAAACCCTTCTCTTTCGAGGAGCTCCTGTCGAGGATACGGGCGCTCGCGAGAAGGCCCGCGGAGGCATTGGCGCCCGTCTTGCGTTTCGGAAGCCTGACGCTGGATCCGAACACGAGGAAGGTGCAAAATGATGGCCGGAAAGTAGACCTGACTCTGACCGAATTCCGTCTGTTGGAGCTCTTCATGAGGAATCCGGGCCAAGTCCTCGAGCGCCAGAAGATCATAGACAAGACTTGGGACTTCGATTTCAATCCCTTGAGCCGGGCGACGGACATTCACGTCAATAATATCCGCAACAAGCTTTCCAAGAACGAACATGGCACCAACATCGAAACCATCCGCGGGGTCGGCTACCGCCTCCGAGCGTAGAGTGTTCATACGGGCGAGGCTGCGCTTGACCGCTATATACGCCTTCATCATGGCCGTCATCATCGTCGGTTACAGCGTCTTTTCGTATCAGAATTTCCAAAGGAGCCTGGTGGAGTCGAGCGAGGACGATTTCGCGGACGCGGCCTCGCAGCAGCATTTCATAGGAACCACGCTATCGGCCACGGGCGAGAGGCTATTCATAGCGGACGCCGTTATCCTTCTCCTGGCCACGGGAGCGGGCTACGTATTGGCAGGATACACCCTGCGCCCGGTCCAGCGTTCCGTCGAGGCCCAGAAGGCTTTTGCCGAGAATGCTTCGCACGAACTGCGCACGCCGCTTTCGGTCATGAGGAATGATATGGAAGTCCTTTTGCGCGACGGCCATCCGACGAAAGAAAAGGTAGACGCCACCCTGAAGAGCGCTCTGGAAGAGATACAAGGGATGTCCAAGATGACTGAAGACCTCCTCTTGCTGGCCCGCCTCGGCAATCACCGGAAACCGGCGGAAGATATCGATATCGGCGAGCTTGTCGGCAATCTGGCCGGGAAGATGAAGCCCATCGCCTCGGCCAAAGGCGTGTCCATCCGAGCCGATCGTCCGGACGGCCGTCTCGTGGCGCGCGCCGACGCCAAGGATATGGAACGCGTCCTCGCCAATCTCATCCAGAACTCTCTCGAGCACACGCCGCGGGGAGGCTCCATAACCATAGAGACCGCCCATGAAGGCCGCACGGCCAAAGTCGTCGTCTCCGACACCGGCTCGGGCATATCGGAGAGAGATCTGCCGCACATCTTCGAGCGCTTCTACAAAGGCCAATCGTCCTCCGGCACCGGCCTGGGCCTGTCTATAGCCAAAGAGATCCTCGAACGCCACGGCGGCGGCCTCTCCATCGAAAGCGCCATAGGCAAAGGCACCACAGCGACGGTGAGGGTGCCGGTCGTCTAGCGTCATCGGTATCGGTTCCGCAGGCGAATCGCCTAAATATAAAACTGCACGGTACGTACAGTTTTATATAGACGAGGCCTATCTTTCTAGCGCTGTTGGTGAATATCCATAACTCAATCTTGTCACTTTCTCCGCAAGCTCTCTATATACAGATAGATTTTGTCCAATCCAACCTCTATGTTCGATACTTCCTGTTTTCCAGGGCTTGACCAGCGAGCCTCCTCATCGTTCGCGATGATCGGCCGTCGCGCAACTTCTTGGAAGCAAGTCGCCCAACCTTACGGGAAGATCGGATAGCATTTCTTGCCATCTGAATTTATTACCTTATTCCGAGATTGGCTCGACGGACCATCTCCTAATGCCGATATTATATTACTATCCCCATAGTCTTGCAAGCATTCCTTGCCTGTGATAGCATGATTTTATGACATCTATCACCCCCAAACAGCTCGGTGAGCGTATTAAGAGTCTGCGCGCGCATGCAGGCTTGTCTCAAGAAGAGTTTGGCGCAAAGATAGGTCTTGCGCGGCAAGCCATCGGGCAGATCGAAGCTGGAGAACGCGACGTGAGCAGTATCGAGCTTGCGGAAATAGCAAAATTTCTGGAAGTCTCATCCGATTCGATCCTTTCGACCGAGATGAAAGACGATGGCCGGAATGCTGGTAAAAGATACTCCGGCGTTCTCAGGCTGAAGTTCGATAAGAACAAGTTGCGTAATCTACTCCTCTATATCCTCGCCCGATGCGGCGGCAAGCCGAATGTCGGAGAGACGGTTATATATAAACTTTTGT
>JAJXVL010000056.1 GCA_021782175.1 bacterium | reverse complement strand
ATCACTGGTTCGGCTGGCTTCATCGGCTTCCATACAGCCAGATTCCTCCTGGCCCGTGGAGATGAGGTAGTCGGTATCGATAACTTCAACGATTATTATGATGTGACCGTCAAAGAGAAGCGCCATGAAGTGCTCCAGGCCATGAAGGGTTACAAGGTCTATCGCCAATCAATCACCGATTATGAAGCTTTGCTTCGGGTTTGTCAGGAAGAGAAACCAGACCTGATCATCCATCTAGCAGCCCAAGCCGGCGTGCGCTATTCGCTCAAGAATCCCTGGGCTTATGCTTCGGCCAACTATGTTGGCACCTTGAATGTCTTCGAGGCGGCTCATGCCTCGGGGATCAAGACGGTGGTCTACGCTTCCTCTAGCTCGGTCTATGGCGACAATGCCAAGACACCTTTTGCCGAGGACGATCGCACGGATACGCCTATTTCGACCTATGCGGCTTCCAAGAAGGCCAACGAACTTCTGGCCTATTCCTATCATCACCTTTTTGGCATGAACATGATAGGTATCCGTTTCTTCACGGTCTACGGAGACTTCTATCGTCTGGATATGGCTCTCTTCAAGTTTGCCAAGAGCATCATGCTCGATCGGGAAATCCAGCTGCACAATGGCGGTGATATGAAGAGGGAATTCACTCATGTTGATGACATTGTGGCCGGCGTGATCGCTATGGTTGACCGTGAGGTTGCCGGTTACCGGATCTACAATCTCGGCGGCTCAGAGACAATCTCAGTCAAACATTTTCTGGCGCTTATTGAGGCTGGTTTGGGACGCAAGGCTCGAGTGCACAATGTGCCGATCCAGGCCGGTGAGCTCAAAGAAACCATCGCCGATATTTCGCGAGCCAGGCAGGAGCTTGGTTTCGATCCGCAAGTGCGCATTGATGACGGTATCAAACGTTTTTGTGATTGGTTCTTGGCCAACCAGTCTTGGCTCTTGCCGCTCAAGGACGCCGAGAATTAATAAGTGAACATACCAACATGAGCAAAAAAGAAAACAACAGCATGGACAATCACGCTACGGCCGGGACAGGTTTCGCGGGGACACACACAGTCTTCGTGACTGGCGCGGCCGGCTATATCGGTACCATGTTGGTCCAGCTCATCGCGGCCAGGCCGGATGTGGTCAGGGTTATCGGCCTCGACAAGGAACCACTACCAGAGCTCGTCAAAGATGAACCTAAACTGACCTATATCATGGCCAATACGGCTGATGCGACTTGGCGCGAACAAGTCGCCAAGTTTGCTCCGGATATCGTCATCCATACCGCCTGGCAGATCCGTGAAATGTATGGCAGGCAGCGAGAGCAGTGGCGTTGGAATGTAGACGGGTCGGATAATATTTTTGACTTGGCTTTTTCGACACCTTCAGTCAAGAAGCTCATCTACTTCTCGACAGTTGCTTCGTATGGTGCTTTCCCCCGTAATACTACCGATCATTTCTATACCGAGGACGAACCTTTCCGCCAGACAGACTATCTCTATGCTGAGGAGAAGAGGGTAGTCGAGGAACATTTGCGTGTACGCTACCTCGCCGCCAAGCCACACGGCTCGGTGCCGCAGGTTTTCATCATTCGTCCGGCGGCGATTACCGGTCCGCGCGGCCGCTATACGCGGATTCGTTTCGGTTTGCAGTCAGCTCTCTCGGGTAGTTTGAAAGGGCAGAAATCCAAGCTGTATGATCTCATCTCTCTCATGGTCTCCTGGGTACCGGCGACGCCCAAATGGCTGCGCCAATATGTGCATGAAGATGATATTGCCGATGTGGTCAGTCTCTTTGCCTTTGAAAAGCTAGCTGGGGAGTATGAAGCTTTCAATGTAGCTCCACCTGGAGACGTGGTCTTCGGCCGAGATATGGCCGCGGCTGTCGGTAAGCGGATCCTGCCCGTCAGACCATGGATGGTTAGATTGGCCTTCTTCATAATGTGGCATCTCACGCGTGGCCGCATCCCTACATCTCGTGGTAGCTGGAAAGGATACTCTTATCCCATCGCGGTGGATGGTTCCAAGCTGACCAAAATGTACGGTTATCAATACAAATGGCAGTCCAAGGAAGCTTTTGTCAAGAAAGAGGGTCGATACATGAAGTATGTCAAAGCTTAGGAAATATTTGCATTTGGGGCCGAAATCCATATAATAGGCCATTATGCTCAAACAGCGCGCCAAGGCCTTCTATTTGCTGATTATCGCCGCGGCTGTAGGCTATTTCGTCTATAGTACGAACAATCCAAGCTCACCTTACGCCTTCCGTCTCGGACTAGACCTTTCGGGTGGAGCTCACTTGGTCTATCAGGCTGATGTTTCCAAGCTCAAGCCGGCTGATATTGCTGACTCCATGACTGCTCTCAAGGATTCGGTCGAACGCCGCATCAATGTCTTTGGTGTTTCTGAGCCATTGGTCCAGACCCAAGAAAACGCCGCTCTATCATCGGCCGCCGCGGCTTACAAACTGATTGTCGAATTGCCGGGTGTGACTGATACCAAGCAAGCCGAAGATGCGATCGGAGCTACGCCTTCTCTGGAGTTTCGTATGGCTACTGCCAAGGATGTTGATGCTTTCCGCACTTCGGCGGCCGCAGGCACGACGACACCCCTCGAGCAGCTGCCGGCCTTCACGGCACTCTTCCAGCCAACTGGTCTCGACGGCGCCATGATCGGCCGAGCCAGTCTGCAATTCGATCCGACCACCAATGCCCCGCAGGTAGGTCTGTCGTTCACCAGTGCTGGTCGCGAGCTCTTCGATCAGTTGACCAAGAATCATGTCGGTGATTACATCGGTATCTTCCTCGATGGTCAGCTCATCGAATTCCCGACCGTTCGTCAGGAGATCGCTGACGGTCAGGCGGTGATCACCGGCGGCTTCACGCTCGACTCTGCTAGCACGCTGGTACGCA
>JAJXVL010000055.1 GCA_021782175.1 bacterium | reverse complement strand
AATTGTAGTCGACTCACGACACTGTGCGAGATGCGGGAATCGAACCCGCGCCCGATGCTTGGGAAGCACCAGTTCTACCACTAAACTAATCTCGCTTGAAATAAACAGACATTTTCCTACCTAACCGAAATTTATAAACCGAAAAAGTGCACGAAACGCGACCACCAACTCGGCGTAGAAGAAGCCTCTGTCTGTTCGGTGCTCGATGAGAGGGTGGCGCTAGTCGGACTAGTATCAACGATCACCGCCACTGACTCACCCGGATCCACCGCATGATAGCGTTCTTTGATCTCATCACGAATACCAGCCGGTGTGGAGAGACTCGAAACTTCACTCTGTAGCGCCGCTTGATCCTCCTCTATCTTGGCCAATTCCGCCTGCGTCTGAGACAATCTGATACCACTTTCTACAGCTTTCTCATGAATATTCAGAACGGCCCGGGCGAGCAAGATCAATATCACTATCGCCACAATCAGGAAAAAAGGCGAGGAGAGTACAGCTTGCCAAACAGAACGGTTGCGACGCTTCATGCTTCACAGTATACTACAATCACTATGCTATTTCATGAAAAAACCCGCAAATACGCCAGTATCGGCTTCACGGTGATCTCCATTCTAGTCATCATCAGCATGATTCTGTTGTACTTCCCTGTCTGGAATTACTAGCCTATTATTCCCCGCCAGCCCGCATCATTTTGACGAAAACCTCCTGAGGGATCGTCACGCTGCCGTGTTCCTTGAGGCGCTTGCGGCCTTCTTTCTGTTTCTCGCGCAGCTTCATTTTGCGGGTGATATCACCGCCGGAGAGCGTGCCGGCCGCGTCTTTCTTCTTACCAGAGACCGTCCGTGAAGAGATGATTCGTCCAAAAGCCTTGGCTTGAACTTTGAAGGTGAAGAGTTCCCTCGGCAAAATCTGGTAGAGCTTCTCAACCATGGCTTCGGCCTCATCCGGCACTCGGCGGCGCGAGACCACTCTAGCAAAAGCCGGCACCGGCAGATCCGCCACCAGAATATCCAAACGTACCACATCGGCTGGCCGACTATCAGTGATATCGTATGAGACCGAGGCATAACCAGAAGAAATACTCTTGATCTCATCGAAGAAATCTCTCATCAATTCACGCAAAGGCATCATGAGAGTCAACATGGTGCGATTGTCACCAAAAGTATCCGTAGCTGTCACTTCGGCTTCGTGATCATAGAGAGCTTTCATGAGACCACCGAGATAGGCGGGTGGCGTAATAATCTTCATGGTCACGATTGGTTCGGTAACTTCCTTGATATCATGATCGTCCGGAAACAAAGACGGTGAATAGATGGTCAAGCGGCGGCCGTCCTTGGTCTCCACATGATAAGTAATCGTCGGTTGAGTCACGACCAATTCCAGATCAAATTCGCGACGCAAACGTTCGGTAATAATCTCCAGATGAAGCATGCCCAGGAAACCGCAACGATAACCCTTGCCAAGCGTACCTGAAGCTTCTTCCTCATAGGTAAAGGACGAATCTGACAAACGCAAACGGCCGAGCGCCTGCCGCAAAAGTGGCAAAGCATCCTGACTCTCTGGGTAGAGTGAAGCCCAAACTACTGGTCGCGGACTCTGATAACCTGGCAAGGCCGGCTCAGTATCGCGAATATCAGCCACAGTATCACCAACTGAGGCTACACCCGGCTCTTTGATGCCGGTCACGATATAGCCAATTTCGCCCGCGCCCAAAACTTCTACCGGCGTATTGTTGGGTTTGAAAATACCTACTTCCAAAGCCTCGAAGGTTCTTCCAGCAACCTTGAAAACCAGTTTGTCATGCCGGCGGACTTCCCCGCCCATCACTCTGACAAAAACGATTACTCCGATATGGTTGGAATACTGAAAATCGAAGATGAGCGAACGGAATCGCGACTTATTCGGTGCTATTTGAGCTTGAGCGACTTCAATACCGAGAGGGGTCGGCGGCGGCACCCGGGCAATGACGGCTGCGAGCAAACGGTCAACACCTTCACCGGTCTTGCCTGAGACTCTGAGGACAGTTTCCGGCTCACAACCGAGAAGCTGACTGACTTCATGGACCACTTCCTCGGTCCGGGCCAATGGCGAATCAATCTTGGAAACCGTAGGAATGATCACCAGACCAGCCTCTCGGGCCATATTGAGTGTGGTCAGAGTCTGGGCTTGCACTCCCTGAGTAGCATCAACGAGAAGGATTGAGCCCTCCACGGCGCGCAGCGACCGCGAAACTTCATAGGAAAAATCGATATGCCCCGGAGTATCAATCAGGTTGAGGATGTATTCTCCACTTGCAACACCCGCCTGATTGGCCGGCAGAACATAGCGCATGCGTACCGGCTGCATCTTGATCGTGATACCACGCTCCCGTTCTAGTTCCATGGAGTCCAGTACCTGATCCTGCATCTTGCGACGTTCAATGGTGCCGGTATATTCGAGCAAGCGGTCAGCCAAGGTCGACTTGCCATGATCGATGTGGGCAATGATTGAGAAATTACGAATAAATTTGGGGTTCATGCTATATTCTGACTAGACGAAGACTCTGCGCTCCAACTTCTTGACTCGTATGCCCAATTTTTCATGCTCCACACGCATAATATAGTTCAATGAAATATTGTCTATTTGATTTTGCAGGCCGTCTACTCTAACAGATAAGTTAGAGAATTGCTCATCCAAACTTACCAGATGTTCATCCATTTCAGACAATTTGATATTAACACGATCAAACTGATTTTTGACGGTAATTGCCAAATCATCGATTGAAATTTCCACCCCTTTCAAACGCTCAGCCATAGAAGACTCTACAGAATTTATACGTTCACCTAGAGAAGATTCCACAGAATTTATACGTTCACCTAGAGAAGATTCCACATAATTTATGCGTTCACCTAGAGACGACTCTGTGGACTTCAAACGCTC
>JAJXVL010000013.1 GCA_021782175.1 bacterium | reverse complement strand
AATAGAGTTTTTGAGAGACCGAGGACTGTCTGAGCGGAGCGGGAGCGTAGCGAGTTTCGCAGGGCTCTCAAAAACTACTATTGATGGGGCTAAAGGTTTCAGGATGTTCTAAGTGGAGTTCCCACTATGGTACAACTTGTTCTCCGATCTTCTACTGCCCACTTGTAGTCGTTGTCGCTGTTGTTGTCGCCAAACTGCTGAGTTCCGGCATCAACTGCTCGATAGCATCCAGTGATTGCAAACCGTACACCGCCTTGCCATGGATGACTGTAGCTGGTAGTTCATCCTTGACCTTGTAGATCTTTTCCAGAGTATCCACCGCGGAGAGATTGGCATGATAGTCAAAGGAGTAAACACGCACCGCCGGGTAGTCTTCGCGTAGAGCTGTGAGTACCGCTCCCATATCGGAACAAGAAGGACAGTCGCCGCTGTTGGAATAGAAGTAGAGCACGAAAACTGGTTTGGTATGGCATTTCTCCGAGAGACTTTGCATCAGGATGAAATCCTTGATTTCGAGTAGAGAATAGTTGAGTTTCAGACCGATAACCTGAGGGTCATTGGTGCCACGGGAAGTCTCCAGGAAAGACAGACGGGAACCGAGGGAGTCCAATTCTTGCGAGAGCGAAGAGACACCCAGATCTTCGCAAGGGGTTTCCTTGAGCAGGTCGAACTGTGTCTCCGAAGAGAGAATATCCAGAGAGATGCTGTCATCAATGGCTTTGACTTCATTCAAGCGCTGGGCGTCAAAATAATTGCTAAGCCAAGTCAGACCTAGGAAAATAGCTAGAGTGATGAGGAGAGCGTAGAAGTATTTGTGTGATGAGGGCATGGAAGTATGGGGCAATAATTTTTGTGGGAGTCGATGTTCCTAGCGCCAACTACCGACATTGCGCGTCAGCGCGCGGTACCAAGAGATGATGATCCACCACGGCGCCAGGAAGCCATAGAAGAGCGCATAGTAAACCATATCCTTGGAAATCATCCAAGAACCGCTGGCGATACGTTTGCCGAAGAGGACAAAGAGCAGGGCTGAGACAATCAGGGCGATGGTGAGCAGATGAATCGGTCCGGTATTCACGAAGAACCAGTGCCATGCCGGCCAATGCCAATCCCAACCAACTAGGCGCCAACGATTCCAATTGTCAGCCGCGCTAGTAGCGGCGCTCACTAGAGAATAACTAGAAAAGAAAATAACTGTAACCAATGAGATGATGCCGGCTGGAATCGTGAAGGTGCCGATCTGGCCATGGTGCCGGCTGAACAAAAGATCGCGATAATCACGGACATTGAGGAGGAAGCCGGTAGTCCAGCGCACACGCTGTTTGACGAGAGCACGGATAGTCGAAGGGGGCGTGGTGTAGACATAAGCATGCTCGGCGTTTTCGATCTTGAGGTTGTGGCGGTGCAGGCGCAGGGCCATTTCGAGGTCCTCGGTATTATAAGCACTCTTGAATGGGCCGACGGTGGCAAAAACTGACCGGCGGAAAAGCGAGAGTGGTCCGGGGGTGACATGGATGGCATTGAAGGTGCTGTACATTTTGCGTAGGAAAATGCCGATGTTGTACTCGGCATACTGGATATGTTCGAGCCAACCGCGCGGTGTGCGGACTTTGATGGCGGGAGTGACCGAGGCAACAAGCGGATCGGCAAAGAGAGGCAACATGCGGTTCAATGCTTCTGGATGAACGAAAGAGTCGGCGTCCAGACAGCCGACAATGTCACTCTGACTTCTCGAAATACCTAGATTGACGGCGGTGTGTTTGCCGCCATTTTCCTTGTGGAAAATTTTTACCTGGGGATCGTTCGCGTATCTTTCCAGATAGGACCAAGTGTCATCAGTGGAACCATCGTCTACGGCGATGATAGAGAGTTTGTCGGCCGGGAAATTGAGGGCTTTCAGGGAATCAATGGTACCAATGACAGTTTCCTCTTCATTGAAACAGGGCACAATGACCGAAACTGTCGGCAGAGAATCGGCGGCTAGAGCTGACGCATCTGTCTGCTGAGCTCTTTTGGCGGTTTTTCCCTGGCGGTGCTCCCAGAGGGTCAGAAGCAAAAAAACCTGAATATATAGAGAGACGAACAGGAATATTTCCGTTACCGCCTGGTAGAGAGAGGTCATGTGGCTTGAAGTATATGCAATTTGGCGACTTTTTTCAATTGGGACGCTTGGTGCTATAGTTAACGCCATGCCCAACAAAATTCCCGGCCATTTGCATCCGATTACGCAGACTATTCGCGAGATTTACGCGGTTTTTGCTGATTTGGGCTTCGAAATCGCCCTTGGTCCGGAATTGGAGTACGAACGCTACAATTTCGATGCTTTGAACATTCCGGCTGATCATCCTTCCCGGGATATGCAGGACACTTTTTGGCTCAAGGAAAAACCGACAGACGCCAAGGGTCCCCATGGCGAGCCTCTTGGCCGGCGGCTACTCGCCACACAGACTTCCGCTGTGCAGATTCGCTTCATGGAGACACATCAGCCGCCTTTCCGCACGCTGGTTCCAGGCAAAGTCTTCCGCAACGAAGCCACTGATGCCACTCATGAAGCCCAGTTCTTCCAGCTGGAGGGTCTCCTGGTGGATCGGAAAGTCTCCCTAGCTGAACTCAAGGGCGTACTCGAACACGCTTTCAAGAAACTTTTTGGTCCGCAGAGCGATATTCGCTTCCGGCCCAGCTTCTTCCCATTCACGGAACCGTCGGTCGAAGTAGATGTGAAATGGCAGAAACCCGGTGAAGCCGAACCGCGCTGGCTCGAAGTTCTGGGTGCCGGTCTCGTCCACCCGAGTGTTTTGAAGGCCGGCGGTATTGATCCGACCGAATGGCAAGGTTTCGCTTTTGCCTTTGGAGTTGATCGCATCGTGATGCTGAAGCATGGCATCGACGATATTCGTTTGCTCTACAATGGTGATTTGCGTTTCCTAAATCAATTTTAAATATCATGAAGATTTCCCGGGCCTGGCTCCAGACTTATTTCTCCACAGAGATTCCCTCAGCAGATCAATTAGCCGATCTTTTCACTTTTCATGCTTTTGAAGTGGAGGGTCAGGAAAAGTTTGGTACGGATGATGTATTGGATGTCAAAGTTTTGCCTGACCGGGCGCACTACGCCCTGTCACATCGAGGTATTGTGAGCGAGGTGGCGGTTCTCACCAAACAAGCTCTGAAAACAGATCGTTTGGGTGTCGCGCCTCTCGAGAGCCTCACGGACCGTCCGGTGGTAGAAGTGGCGGCGACACAGTTCTGTCGTCGCTATATGGCGCGGCTGGTTGATCTGGGAACCAGTGCCGGAGGGGACAGTACAACCACTTGGTTTGCGCCCATGCTCCAAGCTATTGGGGAGAGGTTGATCAGTCCTGTTGTTGATGCGGCCAATTTTGTCATGTTTGATATGGGCCAGCCCTTGCACGCTTTTGACGCTGACAAGGTAGTTGGTCCGATCCGCGTGCGACCGGCTGCGGACGGGGAGAAGATCACTTTGCTCGATGGTCGCGAACTGACTCTCACTCCGGCTGACCATGTCATCGCTGATGATCTGGGACCTCTGGTCGTAGCGGGGGCCAAGGGCGGCAAGCGCGCCGAGATTGGCCCGGAGACCAAACGCCTCATCATCGAGGCTGCCAACTTCGAGCCGGCCACCGTGCGTCGTACTTCCAATAAGTATGACATTCGTAGTGAATCCTCGCGCCGTTTCGAGAATGAAATCACCCCCAAGATGGCCGAGCGGGGCATGGCGGCCGTTTCTGCTCTGCTCCAGAATTTGTATCCAACCGCCAAGTTTGGGCCGATTACCGATATTTATGCCGATCCGGTGACGCCGGCCCTGCTTGATTTTGCGCCGGCCTATCTCGCGGAGCGTCTAGGTATAATCGTGCCTTTGGATGAAGCCAAAGATATTTTGACACGCATGAATATCAAGGTCTCCGAGAAATCACCGACCCTCTGGCAGCTCACTATTCCGTGCAACCGTCTGGATCTCAAATTGTCGGAAGATATCGTGGAAGAAATCGGCCGGATTTATGGCTACGATCATATCGAAGGTGTTTTGCCGCCAGCCGCCAAATTGCCTTCGCCGCAGCCGATGTTCTATCTGAGCGAGACCATCAAAAATCTTTTGACTGGTCAGGGTTTCGCCGAAGTTAATCTCTACACCCTGGTGGCCAAGGGACAGATCGAGACAGCCTATCCGCTGTCGCGTGACAAAGCTTTTGCCCGAGCTAATTTGACTGATGGTTTGGTTGTCGCGCTTGCACGCAATGTTTCGAATGCCGATCTCTTGGGTCTGTCAACGATCCGGCTGTTTGAGATTGGTCATGTTTTTTCAGCGGCCGGAGAATCAGCTCATTTGGCTATGGGTATTGCCCAGGCCAAGAAGGTCAAAGGTCTGACGGAGGCTGATATGCTCAAGCAGGATCTGGCTTCTTTGGGACAAGCTCTGGGAGTGACTTTGCCCGAGCCGACCCTAGTGACCAATGGTCTTTCGACTGTGGCAGAGATTAGTCTGGATGAAGTGTTGAAGAACTACAAACTGCCTCAAAGTGCCAGTTATCTCGATTTGCATTTTGGTTCGGCGACGACGGCCAGATACAAACGATATTCTGCTTTTCCTTTTATTGTACGCGACATAGCCGTCTTTGTGCCGAGTAATCTCGCTAGTGATGCGGTCTGGCGAGTTATCGCCGGCGGCGTAGACGAGGCCGAGGCGACAACTCTGCTCGCCAAGCATTATCAGTTCGATGAATTCAAAAAAGGCGACAAAACTTCTTTGGCCTTCAGATTGGTCTTCCAAGCGGCTGATCGCACGCTGACCGATGTTGAGGTCAATGAAGTGATGAACAAAGTTTACGAAGTTGTCCGAGCTCAAGGTTGGGAAGTGCGCTAGCCCATATTTTCCAATAAAAAACTCCCCGAACTGTTCGGGGAGTAAAAGAAAAACATTTTCCTAAGAGAGCAGACCGTGTTTCTCGGCGAGCTCATGCCGCAATTGCGCGGCATTTCGGAAAAGCACCGCCCGGAAACCGAGCCTTTTGGCGGCATCGATGTTCACCGGGGAATCATCGATGAAGAGACAGTTGCCGGCGCCGGTCGGCTTGATGCGGTTCAGACCAGCCAAACTGGCCATGAAAGCACCAGTCTCCGGTTTGAGGTGTCCGCTCTGGAAAGAGTACGACTGGTGATCGAACACCTCGTGATAGGTCCAGGTTGTGTCCAAAAAATGGACCCACTCCCGGCCATGCACGGAGATGATGCCCATCATGAAGCCGGCCTGGCGTAGCTCCCTGGCCACATCGATGGTTCCCTGGATCGGGGTGAAATACTGTCGCACCAAGCCGTGAAGCTCTTGCGGATCAGTATTCCAGTCGTAGCGATCGATGACCGCTTGCCACATGGGGAGTTCCTTGCGCTGGCCACGGAAAAATTCCTGGACTTCCTTTTGTTCCCACAATAGGTTGTCAGGAACTTGTTGTCCCAACCGGGCACTCAATACCTTCTCGAAGCCGAGTAGTCCTTGGAAGAGGACCTCGCTGACATCAAAAATGATCGTGGAGATCATTTCGGTCCTTTGTTTTGTGAATCGGCGCCTAAGCGCTGGTTCGGGTTCTGGTTTTCTGGTTCTGCCGTCAGATTAGCGCAAGAGTGTGGGATGTCAATGTTTTGTTGAAAAATGGTGAAGATAATTTTTATGACAAAAATGACCTCCTCCCCGCAGTAGCCTGCGGGGTTTCCTTTTAGATTCATGAGAATCCCAAGCGTGCATTCTGTGGTCTGTCGTGCTTGTCCTGGTTCGCAATGTATCTTTCAATCATTTGTTCGTTGAGACCGATACTTGATACGAAGTACCCGATGCTCCATATACCAGAACTGTCATCTGCCTCGCGTATAAACTTGAACTTCCTTTTAAGCTCCATGCTGGAGTGTGCCTTAAGCTTCTGGACCATGGCCGAGATGGAGACGCTCGGTGATACCTCTATCATGATGTGCACGTGATCATCACGCATGTTGGCTTTCACGATATGGAGCGTCGGGTACAGGAATTCCGTATGTTCAAAGCTCACCAGGAGCTCCTTCCTCACATAGGGTTTGAGGAGCTTCATCCTGTATTTGGTACCCCACACAATGTGGTATTCGAGCTGGTATACACTGTGATTCAGTCGCTGGATTCTCATGCAAGAATCATAGCATTCATCCCCAGACTTGCGTCTGGGGTTTCCTGCGCAGACAAAAAACCGATGACCATTGCTGGAACATCGGTTTGAAACTATACAAAGGAAGTTGCTACTTCTTGAAAGGCAGTGAACTTCCTTGCCCAAGCTGCACGAAGGGCATGGCACCGCCAGTAACCTGGGGCAAAACCCCGTTCCAGGTCTTGATGGCCTGCCATTGGACCATCTCCGGAGTCAGGGATTTGGCGATAATATCGTTGGCATCCGCCTGGGCTCTGGCCTGAATCAAGATACTTTGTGCCTGACCGTTGGCTTTGGCAATTTCTTGCTGGGCCTCGGCCTGGGACTGCACGATCTTGTTCTGGGCTTCGATGGCCCGCTGATTGGCCTGGATGACCGCATTGATGGACTGCTCCACCAAGGGATCAACACGCAAGGCTCCGATGAAGGAGACCATATCGAAGTAGAAGCCTTCGGGACCCAGCTCTGCATTCAGATCGGCCTTGACCTTGTTCAAGACCTCCTGCTTCTTGGCGCCGAAGATGTCGGTGACCTTGTAGGTGCTGGCCACGCGACTGAAGGCGTCCCTGACCTTGCTTCGCATATACACTTGAGTGATATGGTCGGCATCCTGGCGGAAACGCACGAAGATCTCTGGCACCTTGTCACCCTTGAAGCCGTAGCTCAGAGCGATATCAGCATTGATCACTGCGCCCTCAATCGAGTTGAAGGTGATGCTGTCATCGTTGGCTGACCCTTCGGTCCGACTTCTCGTCCAGACCACATTCTGGAGGAAGGTCGGAAACTGATATACATTTGTCGTGAAGGGATTATACCAAACCTGGCCGGTCTGGATGGGGAAGTCCTGAACACCGCGCTGGGTGCCGTACTGATTGACTTTGATACCCACATACCCCGGCGGCACCTTGGTACAGCCATTGGTCATGAGCATAAGCGCGCCGATCATGATCAGAGACAAAACCTTGGTTTGCGCCCCGACCTTCCTGGCCCGATTGACGATCTTGGTGTGCCTGGTGATCTGGCGCATCAGGACCCAGATGGTCACGCTGCCGATCAGGGTCATGAGGCCATAGAGGACAAAGCCGACCGATACCTCCATGTCGCTTTTAGCGGTCACAAGCGAGCCGGCAAATGACCACAATGGCATGCCGGCGGCGATTTCAACGAACAAGACAATGAACCATCCGATGAACTTTTTCACTGGTTTCCTTTTGTTTTTTTTCGCGGGCCCTATGCCCACGGTCCACTCTTGATAATAACATCTAAAGTCCATATATGTCAATATATCTATTGACTAGTTGCCAATTTAATTTTATGACCTACTTTGCATTATCGCTCAAATGCCGTATTGTGTACTTTCTATGGCCAAAGCCCCCAAACACGCCAAACCAGATTTTTCCGGCGATACCGTCATCCGTTTCGAGGAAGTATCCTTCGAATACGGTCATAACAAGCCCATCCTCGACGAAGTCAGCTTCACGGTGCGTCGTGGTACCAAGATCACCCTCATGGGTCAGAATGGTGCCGGCAAAACTACTATCTTCGGTCTGATTCTCGGTGCCGCCGGGGAAGCCGCCGGCTATCAGCCGGAAGGCGGCGAGATCCACCTCGCGCGCGGTGCCACCATCGCCACGGCCCGGCAAGTTATCCCGCGGCCGGATCTGGAGCTCTCCGTGCGTGACTTCTTCGCCAAGTGTTTCAAACAAAAAGTTTATGATCTGGATCCCAAGATCGAAGCCGTGCTCGAAGTGGTCAATTTGCATACCCATAAATCCGAGATCGATCTCAAGGACCGTCTGATCAAGACTTTTTCCGGCGGTCAGCAGGCGCGCCTGCTCCTGGCCTCGGCACTGATCCAAGACCCGGATATTCTGCTCCTGGATGAGCCGACGAACAATCTGGACAAGGCGGGCATCGAGCACCTGACGCAGTTCCTGATCAATTATCGGAAAACCTGCCTGGTCATCTCTCACGACGCGGAATTCCTGAATGCCTTCACGCACGGCGTCTTGTATCTGGATGTGCATACGCGCAAGATTGAGCAGTATGTCGGTGACTACAAGGACGTGGTGGAGCAGATCTCGGCCCGCGTCGAAGCTGAAAATCGCGAGAATGCCCGTCTAGCCAAGGAGATCCAAGCCAAGAAAGACCAAGCCAACGTCTTTGCCAATAAGGGAGGTAATATGCGACTCGTAGCCAAGCGTATGCGCGAGAAGGCGGAGGAGCTAGAGGAAGAGATCGTGGATGTTCGGAAGGAAGATCGGACCATCAAACCTTTCACTATTCCGGCTCAGCCAGATCTCATTGGTCCGGTCATCAAGCTCGACCAGTATTCGATGATCAGTCCGAAGACGCACAAGCCGGTGACCCTGAAGTGCAAGATCGAATTGCGCAAGAAGAACCACCTGCTTCTCTCGGGCCCGAACGGCATCGGCAAGTCGACGCTTCTCGGTAAGATAATGGAGGAAGCGACGACCTCTTCCTCCATTACTATCACTGAAGGCATCCGCATCGGTTACTACCGCCAGGATTTCTCGATGATGGATTTCCGCGACACAGTCTATCAGTCGCTCGAGAAGGTCATCCGCTCTGTCGAAGGACGCCTCATTGAGACGGAGCTGCGGGCCGTGGCCGCCAGTTTCCTCATCGGCGCCGACGCCATCCACACGCCGATCGGCTCCTTGTCCGAAGGTCAGAAGGGTCTCGTCGCTTTCGCCCGCCTGGTCCTCCTGCGCCCCGGTCTCCTCATCCTCGATGAGCCCACCAACCACATCAATTTCCGCCATCTCCCCGTCATCGCCCGCGCCCTCGACGCCTACGAAGGCGCCATGATCCTCGTGTCTCACGTGCCGGAATTCGTCAGCCAGATCCGCATCGATCAGGTGCTGGAGATGGGGAAGTAGACTTGGATACTAACGGTCATATGGGTTAAAAGAGAGCCTCAAAATTGGTACCAGGAGATATTTTCGAGTAATGGTATATAATTAATATATGAATAATTCAAATAAAAAGTGTGATAAGTGTGGTGAGCCATTAAAACCATCTCAGTATGCACATAGAAAAATAGAAGGCGAGTCTTCTGTCAAAGATGTAGAGAATCTCGTGTGTAGAAATTATCCAGAATGTTCTAGTGCTGAAAAAGAAATTTGATTTAAGCCTGATATCTGCTCAGGGTCTAATAGTCTAGGAGGGCGAACTATTGGATGTTTAATTATGTTGATCTACACAAACTGACGTATTTTAAAGTGTACGAGAAATAACATGCCCACCACACGCTCCAAACTCGTCGTTACGGTGCCGCTCACGCATGCCGACATCGTTCGACAGTCGTTTGGTCAGGCGGGCGGGGGAAAGCTGGGGAAGTATTCGTTCTGTAGCTTCTCGGTGCGCGGCATCGGACGCTTCAAGCCAGAGGCGGGAGCGCGACCGCATATCGGGACCGTCGGCGTGCCCGAGGAGGTTGAAGAGGAGCGAATCGAAGTGACAGTGGACGATGTTGTGCTCGACGACATCATCGCCGCGATCAAAAAGGTCCATCCGTATGAGGAGGTAGCTTTGGATGTATATCAACTAAAGTAAAGACCCCTATCTGGGGCCTCTACTTGCGCGGTGCTTTCATTTCTTATTTGCTTATCGCGAGCTTGGCTACGCGCGGCGCCTCCTGTTGCCAAGCGCTGCTCCGGCCAGTTTCTTTGTTCGCGGGCTAGATCGCGAGTCGCGAAGTGCCTTTGAAGCTACCTTCGCAGTTTTCTTGCGTGATCTCACGCCATTTGGTTTCTTCATTTTTTAGGTTAGTTGATAATAGCCAGTCGACTATTTTGGCTCTTAAATTATGGACCTTCTCCTGGGGATGTCAAATTCCTGTCAAATCATGCTTGACTTTTTAACAACTTTCCATATACTTGGTGTCATGACCACCAAGTATATGGAAAAACTCAGGGCTCTACGCATCGAGCGAGGGCTTTCTCAGGAGCAAGTCGCCCAGGCGATCGGAGTGTCGCGTCCGACGTACGCAGCTCTGGAGGCTGGCACCAAGCAGAGCCTCGACGTGTCAGAGGCACAGAAGCTCGCCGGCTTCTTCGGCATCGGCCTGAACGAGCTCATCACCGGCACCTTCGAGAACGTCGAGAAGTACAAGCAGATGATCCTCTCGTTCCTGCGCATGAAGATCTCGACCTTCCATGACGGCCGAGTCACCAAGACCAAGCTCGCCAAGCTCCTGTATCTCGCCGACTTCGCTTGGTACTACGACCACCTCGAGAGCATGAGCGGCATGCAGTACAAGAAGTTCGCATACGGCCCCGTGCCCGATGCGTTCTTCCGCGTCCTCGACGAGCTCGAGGGAGAAGGTAAGATCAATATTGATAGGACCAAGGAAGGGGACAAGGACGTCTTCCTGATTAGCGAGTCAGAGAGCAACGCGAACGAAGGGACTGCTGCCATCTCCGCAGAGGAGCGCGCTCTCATGGAGAAGATCGCGGCCAAGTGGAAGGATAAGCGGACCCGCGAGATCGTGAACTTCACGCACAATCAGCTGCCGTACATGGTCTGCCGAGACAACGAGGCCATACCTTATGAGCTCATAACCCAAGAGGACGCCGATAAGGTGTACTGATTGCTATGCAGGGCAACTATTCCGTGCGCATAGAGGGATATGCCCAGACGCATTTCATAAAGAGCTTCGCTCGGAAATATAAGGGCCGATGGGACCAGACGCTGAATAATGTCATCATATTCTCCCTCGAGCGTATCGATACGCTGCTCCAGTATAAGAAGGCCGAGATCATTTCCGATATCGACGGTATCGCCATCATCAAGACCAAGTTCGCGGTGATCGGGAGCGGAGAATCCGCTAATTCTTCAGGGAACAGGTGCATCGTCTCATTGGACAAGGAAAGGAGGGTCGTATCTGTGCTGCTCGTCTACAGCAAGAACGACCTCAGCGGGCACAACGAGACAGAGGAGTGGAAAGAGATGGTCAAAGTCAATTACCCAGAGCATAAAGCTCGCTGCAAATAGCCATGTCCTTCTGGCTCCTAAAATCCGAAGGCTCGTGCTATTCGATCGACAACTTGAAGCGCGACGGGCGGACGGATTGGACGGGGGTGCGGAATTATCAGGCGCGGAACTACTTGCGCGAGATGAGGGTGGGGGACCGGTGCCTCTTCTATCATTCGAACGGCACGCCGGCGGAGCCTTCTGGCGTCTATGGCATCGCCGAGGTGGCGAGCGCGCCGCATCCGGATCCGACGGCGACTGACCCGAAGGATGAGCACTATGATCCGAAGCGCGAATGGGTCTCCGTCGAGATGTCGTTCGTGCGGAAGCTCGCTCGACCCGTCTCGCTCGAAGAACTGAAGAAGGATCCCGATCTCCGGAGCATGCTCGTCTGCCGTCCCGGTCAGCGCCTCTCCGTCATGCCCGTGGAGGCGCGGCATTTCAAGAAGATTGGCAGATAAAGGATTTTTATATAACCACACTCTCTCCCGCCACCCAGCCAGTCGTCCAACAGAGTTGCAGACTATAGCCGCCGGAAGGGCGGTCAATATTCAGAATGTCGCCAACCAGGTAGAGATTGGGAATGAGGCGCGAGCGCATGGTGCGGAAGTCGACTTCCTCCAGAGCTACGCCGCCGGAGGTGACGATCGCCTTGTCAGTGCCGAGGAGGCCGGTGGGGTGGATCAACAGAGCCTTGAGATCTTTGACTAGTCGAAGACGCGCTTCACGGCTCAAACTGTGACAAAAAGTTTCGCCATCAATGTGGGCCTGCTCGAGAACGACCGGCACGAAGCCGCTGCCGATCAGGCGGCTGAGGGCATTCTTGATTTTCTTCTTGTGTTCGACGGCCAAGAGTTCCTGAAGTTTGTCATTCAAGCTGCTGTAATCCTCTTCAGGTAACAAATCGAGAGAGATGATCACTTGGCCGTATTTGAGCAGTTCACTCAGGGTGGAGCTCAGATTGAGTGCCAAGGGCCCGGACAAGCCAAAGTGTGTCAGCAACAGTTTGCCTCGGCCGGTTTCTTGCTTCACGCCATCCAGGAAAATAGTCAGCTTGGCTTGAGGCAGAGCGATGCCGGAAAGTTTCTTGACCCAGAGATCACTGACGGTGATGGGGACTAGGGCGGCGCTTGGCGTGATGACCTCGTGGCCTAGCTGGCGCAGCCAAGCGAAGCCATCTCCCGTCGAGCCGGTCTCCGGATGGGATTGGCCGCCAGTAGCCAATACAAAAGCCCGGCCACGGATCAAGGCGCCACCTTTGAGCTTGATAGCCTCAATAGCGCCTGTTGAGTTGGTGACAAAACCGGTCACTGCCGCGTCTGTACGCACGATGACCTTCTCTTCGAGCAAATATTTATGCAAAACATCCCAGACTGATTGAGATCGGTCAGAGAGAGGGAAGACCCGGTTGCCGGCCTCGACCTTGGTCTCCATGCCGCGGCCGTTGAAGAAGTCCAAGGTTTCCCGGACGCCGTATTTACTGAAAGTAGAGAAGAGGAATTTGGCGGCTTCCTTGAACTTGGCGAGCAGAACCCGCTCATCCGGTTCGGCATTGGTCAGATTGCAGCGGCCGCCGCCGGTTAGGAGCAGTTTGCGCCCGAGGCCGGAGTTTTTCTCGACGAGGAGCACCTTCAAGGAGCGTTTGTCCAAGCGGGCGCGTTCAGCCGCTCGGCCAGCGGCCATCATGCCGGCCGGTCCGCCACCGATCACGATCAGGTCGTAGATTTCTACTGATTTCATGGAGTCATCCTATCATAGACTGTAGAATCGAACGCTATTTTGGATTGTGCTGAAAACTATACAAAAATGTTTCAGATATGCTAGTATCACATGGTAAGGTCGAATTTTGTCAGCCTAATTTCGTAGTACTCTCATGCCTGATCAGACAAATCCGCAGGTTCCTCCGGTTTCAAACCCGGCCCCAGCTCCGGAACCGACTCAGACCCCGGCCCCTCAGGGCGGTCAGACTGCTTAGTTGAATCATTTTCGTCTGCAAAAAGACGGAACACTAAAGCTAGATAGAAGCGTCACATGCCCAAGGTGTGTGGCGCTTTTGTCTATTTTCTCTGCTATACTACAGCCATGTTGGATCACGAGACCCTACAGAAGATACGTGAGGAAGAAAGACGTGTCCGGTCAGCCGTCAAGGAGCGCCTGGTGGGCTATGTTCTGGCCGCTCTCGGTCTGGTGGCTGGTCTGGCCTGGAATGACGCCATCAAGAGTTTCATTGATAGTGTCTTTCCGGCTACGGGTACTGGTATTATTGCCAAGTTTGTTTATGCCTCTATTCTGACCATATTCATCGCCGTCGCGGCCTATTATCTATCCAGATTATTAAACCAAGACCAGAAATAACTCATTACCACCATGCCGCCTGCCGAGTCGCCACAACCTATCAAGCCAATCAATTTCAAAGCTCTCTTCCGTCAGGCCGTGCGTGATACTATGCACGACATT
>JAJXVL010000054.1 GCA_021782175.1 bacterium | reverse complement strand
GATCTCATCCGCCGTGATTACCAAGTCGGTCGGGCCTTGGCCTTCGCGGCGCTAATTATGCTGATTGAGAATCCTCTGATCCTCCTGCACGATCCTTCTTTCCAGCTCTCTTTCCTGGCAACGCTTGGTTTGCTCTTGCTTGCTTCGCCCATCGAAGAGCGTCTCGGTTTCATCCCGGAAGTTATGGGTATGCGGGGCACAGTGGCTACCTGTCTGGCGACACAAATATTTGTTTCACCGTTCATCCTCTACCTCATGGGTCAACTCTCTCTCATTGGTGTTCTGGTCAACATCCTAGTCCTGCCGTTCATTCCCGTGACCATGCTGCTAGTTTTTGTCACTGGGGCGCTGGGTTTCATCTCCGGATCACTAGCTCTGCTTGCCGGGTGGGGCGCTCATATCCTGTTGGCCTATGAGCTTGGTTTGGTGCAATATTTCGCCCGGGTACCTCTGGCCGCTCTCACTATACCGGCTTTTTCGATCTGGTGGGTAGCAGCTTTCTACGCCGTTTTCTTCACGGCTTATTTCACGGTCAGCTATCGGCAGCGACTTAGGCGACAGCTTGCTCAAAACGCTCCTCAATCACCGACCAGTTGAGATTGGCGAAGAAATCCTCGATGTAGTTCTTCTTGCCGGAGGGTTGGTAGTCGGCTACATAGGAATGTTCCCACATATCCAAGCCCAGGATCATGGTGCAATCCTGGAGTAGGCCGAGGTGTTGCTCGTCGACCCAGGTAGTCAGAAGTTTCTTGTTTTCACGGTCGTACCAGAGGACAGCCCAACCAATGCCGCGGGTCGTGGCGGCCATAGACTTGAATGATTGGAGCCAACCGTCGAAAGAACCCCAGGTCTCTGTGATGGCTTCATGCAGGGTACTTTTTTCGTTTGGCGCGGTCGCGCTGCCGGATAAGCTGGCGAAATAAACTTCATGATTGCGCATGCCATTGTATTCGAAGCTCAGGCGTCGGCTCAATTCGCCGATCAGATAAGCGTTGACCGTCTGATCTTGTCTGAGCTCAGTCAACTTGGCGAGCAAGTTGTTGGCATTATTGACATAGCCTTGGTAGAGCTTCAAATGTTCCTCGATGGTTTTGGCCGAGAGCCCTTTGAGCTCTGGCAAGACAAAGGTTTTGGCAGTGAAAGTGGTCATATTTGTTTGATTATTTTTTAATTATTAAAAATTGATTTTTCTGCATTAAGATTTTAACCTTTTTTGAAGCAGAATTGAAACATTTTCCTCTACATTGTCTCTATAATGGCTCACTTAGTAAGCAAACCGGCTATTCTGGCGGCAACAGGCGCGGCTGTTCTGGCTGGAGTCGGCCTATATACTTGGCAAGTATCGCGCCGGCCATCAGGTTTGGAAATATTCTTTTTCAATACCAAGGGCGCGCCAGCTATTCTGGTGCGTACGCCGGATGATCGTCGTCTACTCATAGACGGTGGCGCCAATGCCGATATCATCAGGCAGATTTCCAGAGTCCTGCCTTTTTATTCGCGACGCGTGGATGAGTTGATGCTCACGACAACCGACACCAAACATGTTGGTGGTCTCATCGAAGTAGCCAAGCGCTACGAGGTGAGTAGAGTTTATGAGCCTCTCTCCGAAGGCACCTCGGTCATGACCCCTGACGATCTTCCTAGTATGGATTTTTTCCAGGCGCTTCTTCGGAAGCAAAAAATTTCGCCAATCAAGCTGGTTCGCGAGCAGGAAATAATCCCTGGTCATGGTTTGGTATCCGGAGAAGTGACTGATGTCTCTGTTGAGATTCTCTTCCCGCGGCCAGTCGGAGAATTTGCTTATTCGACGGCTAGTCCGCCGCAGATTGTTTGGCGTTTGCGCTATGGTCAGACCAGCCTGGTTTTCTTGGGTGGGGCAAGTAGCAAAGTTCAGAAGAGTCTGGTGCCAGATCTCATACCAACGGATATTCTGGTTATCTCTCGCAATCCGGCCAGTGGCAATCTGGTACCGGCAGTGCTCACAGCTACGGCCCCAACCGATATCGTCTTCAGTCGATCTCCGAGTATCACAGGATCATCCCGATCGTCCAAGACGGCTGTACCGGATCCGCTCGCCGGCTTCATGCCGGATCGACAGTTCAATATCCAAACGACCGAAATCATCCATATTGTCTCCGATGGCCGCCAGATCAAAATAAACAAAAACCCCTGAAAGGGGTCAAAGCAAATCGCTGGCTGAGGAATCAGGGGTTGTCGGTGTTTAGATCAGACCGGCATCACGCAGGGCTCGGAAAGCACCCTTTTTCTCAATGGTGCGTAGGCCGCGAGTAGAGACTGTCAGACGGACAGACTTCTTGAGCTCCGGCACAAAGACGGTCTTTTTTTGCAGATTGGGATAGCGTCGGACCTTGCCGCAAGGGTTGAATTGCGTCGCACGAGTACGGTTCGAATAACGACCGCCGACAACTGAACCTCGCTTGGTGATATCGCAGACTTTGGCCATAAAAGTAATTGAGTTCGTATGTTATCATACGATAGCCAAAAGTCAAAGACCGTGAGGTTTTTGGACAGGCATACATCAATGCTGACCATTCTCTCTATTATTATCCTGATTTTCTCTGTGGTTCTTCATGAACTGGCGCATGGCTATATGGCTGATAGTCTGGGTGACCCTACTGCCAGGTTGCAAGGTCGTCTCACTCTGAATCCCTTGAAGCATTTGGATCCCGTCGGTTCAATCATCGTGCCTCTCATCACGGCAATGTTCGGTTTCACCTTCGGTTGGGCCAAACCGGTACCATATAACCCCTACAACCTGTCGAATCGTCGCCGAGGCGAACTCCTGATTGCGGCGGCCGGTCCGGCCACCAACCTCCTGATCGCACTCATATTCGGTACAATCTTGCGTCTGACTTCGGGATATCTCTCTATGAATATGGCCGCACCGGTCTTCCAAGCTTTTGTGACGGTTATTTCCTATGTG
>JAJXVL010000012.1 GCA_021782175.1 bacterium | reverse complement strand
CCGCTCTCAAGCTCTGTCTTGAACGTCGGTCAGCAGAAGGTTGCCATTGAGACCGTTCGCGTTCAGGCTCAATACTCTGACATTGATGTCCAGAGCATCACCATGAACCTCGGTAGCAATACGTCTATCTACAACAAGCTCTTCAACACGTTGTACGTGACGGATGGCACCAATGTCCTCGCTTCTCAGCCTCTCAACGGTTCGACCGTTGTGCAGAGCGGCAGCGAGTACATCATCGCCCTCACCGGCTTCCACTTCATTGTGCCGAAGGGTACTTACAAGGACATCGTGATCAAGGGTGACTTGAACACCTCGATTGACACTTCATACACGTCTTCGAGCGGTTCTCACTATCCGGGTGGCTCGGGTGGAGCTCCGGCTATCACGGTTAACGGCACGACCATCTCGTCCGGTTGGGGCATTGGTGTCCAGGCCAACGGTGTTCGCGGCGTCGACGGTGCAGGTTTGAACCTGTACGGTCCGGCTACCGCCTTCAACCAGGCTTTGACCATCAACGCCAGCTTGGTAGACAACGCCCAGGCGAACATCTCGCTTGACGCTGCCTCACCGTTGGTCTCGTCTGTCCCTGTGACCGACACCACCAACAACCAGTACTTGGGTCTCCCGGTGTTCGTCTTTGACGTCAACGCCCAGAACGACACCCTGCACCTCCACGAGGTCAAGGTTCGCTTCTCGACCACCGGTACCGGTTCGATCGGTGCTGCTTACCTCTTCAATGGTTCGACTCAGATCATG
The DNA here is from genome assembly GCA_021782175.1 of bacterium. GTDB lineage: Bacteria > Patescibacteriota > Minisyncoccia > Phycocordibacterales > PALSA-1337 > C7867-002. The sequence goes on along the minus strand of JAJXVL010000012.1, from coordinate 13,217 downwards.
TCCGCCTCGGTCGTCAACGGTGTTGCTGATTTCACCAACATCACTGATGGCATGAATGGCACCACGATCCCGGTCAACACCACGGTTCCGTTCACCGTCAAGGTTGACGTAACTGGCGTGACCTCGGGCAACAGCCTGTCGATCACGGCTTCTTCGACCTCGTCTGATATCACGACCTACAACTCGATCGATAGCACGGCTATCCAGAGCGGTTCGGCCGTTGGTAACCAGATCACGGTCTCCGGTAAGGGTCCTCTGTTCGTCCTCTCCGGCACCCCGACGATCACCAAGTCTGTCTTGAGCACTGACCAGAGTGGTAATGCTACGACTTCGTACTCTGCGACCTTCAACGTCCAGGTTACGGCCGTCGGTGGCAGCATCAACTTCGGTTTGACTGGCTCTTCGACTCCGATGTTCGCCATGGCTGCTACGGGTTCGGACACCACTGGTACTCTCGCCACCACTTCGGTTGGTGTCTACCAGAACGGCGTCTTGCAGTCGATCAAGAACTTCAACACGAACTCTTCGGTCACTGCTAGCTACTCTCAGCCGACCAACACCACGATTTCGAGCGATGGTACTTCGTTCACCCTCTCTCAGAATCAGACTGTGACCATCCCGGTCACCTTCACTTGGTTGGTTAAGAATCCTGGTGCTAATACCTATGCCGCTCAGCTGCAGGGTATTAACTACGAGTTGCCTTCGGCTGCTCTGAGCCAGGCTACCTTCATGGCCAATCAAACGGCTTGGAGGACGAGCTCGATCTAACCCATCTTTGGCCTAAGCGCCAAAACAAGTTAGTTTCGCAAAAACCACCCCTCACGGGGTGGTTTTTGTTTTGGGCGATTTTGATGTGGTTTTTGATTCCTGACCAAGATCTAGGCTGTCATAGCGGCCGATGCAACTATTTGAGGGTTTTGGTTGTATAATAAGGAGTATGAAAAAAATAATCACTAATATGCGCACCTCGGCGTCGGCAGTCTTATTGGTTGCTGCCATGGTCTGGGGTCAGAGCGCCGCGGCTATGGCCGCCAATGTACCTTCGCTTATCATCACTCCGCCTTCGGCTGGCTCGAGCACGGTCCAGCTCACGGTCTATGGGGCTGATGCCAACGCTTCGGCACTTCTATATTTTCCTTCGTCGTCTGGTTATATTTCTAATAATATCGGCACGACCAATCAGAGCGGCTATCTTCTGACTACTATCAATGCGGCCACTTACGGTATTACAGCCGGCTCGCCGGTCTATGTGATGGTCAATGGTCAACAGTCCATGTCACAAAATTGGCCGAGCTACAGCAGTACCGGTAGCTTGTCTCTATCACAGACCACGGTCAATCTCCAAGTGGGGCAGGCCACGAGTGTCTCTGCGGCAGTCTCTGCCAGCTTGTCTATTTCCAGCAATAGTAATCCTTCGGTAGCCTCAGCCAATATAAATGGTAATCAGATTATCATCACCGGCAATGTAGCGGGCACGGCCAATGTGGCCGTCTGCGCCGCCGGTATTGGTTGCTCGAATATCTATGTGACCGTTCAGTCAACAGCCGGTTCGACGCCGGCATCGATTTCTTTCAGCCAGAGCAATCTCAGCATGACGACTGGGCAGAGCCAGAATATCACTCTATCTGGTTCCGGTTCATACTATGTTTCTAGTAATTCCAATGTCAGCGTATCCTCGGCCAGCATCAATGGATCAACTCTGACGGTAAATGCTCTTTCAAGCGGTAACAATACCTTGTCGGTATGTGCTTCGGGGAACAATAGTGTCAGTTGCGGTACGATCACGGTGACAGTCACTGGTGCCACCAATACCACTACCAATACTACGACGCAGGGCACTGTATCCTTCGGGCCGTCCAGCGTCAATCTGAATGTGGGCGGCCGGCAATCAGTCGTGGTCTATGGTTCTGGACCGTATTATGTTTCTAGTAATAGCAACCCTTCGGCCGTGACGGCCAATGTGAATGGCAATAATATCGATCTCACCGGCGTGGCCTTCGGCGGCGCCAATATCTCCGTTTGTCAGATTGCCGGCGGCTGCGGCAATCTCTATGCCTATGTAGCTCCGACTGATGCCGGCACCCAACCGACAGTCAGCTCTACTTCGGTCGCTCCGGCTATTGCTAATTTCAGCGTTTCTTCGAATGGTTCAGCTGGTTTCCTCAATGTCGGCGCCACTCTGACCTTCACTATGAATGCTAACCAAGCGATCAATACGCCGACTATGACGGTGGCCGGCAGGGCTCTGAGTGTATCGGGTACTGGTAGTGGTCCGTATACAGCTTCGTACACAGTGACTGGTAATGAGGGCGTACCCATGCCGATTGTGATGACCTTCACCAATGCGGCTGGTACGGGCGGTCAAGCTTACGTATCGTTCGGTGCTCTGAGCAGTTCTAGCAACAGTACATCTTCAGGCTCCACTTCAAGCACAGCCAGTACAGCTACGACAGTCAGCAACACCTTCACGCAATATCTCTACGAAGGCTCGATGGGTTCACAGGTCACTGCTCTGCAGCAGCGTCTCAAAACGCTCGGAGTCTATAGCGGTCCGGTGACTGGAACTTTCGGTCCGCTGACCAAGGCTGCGGTCAAAGCTTATCAGCTAGCGCACGGTCTGGATCAGGTTGGGGTAGTGGGTCCGTCTACGAGAGCTTTGCTCAACCAGGGTCTCTAGTATGGTCAATCCCTTCGACAAAACATTCTTCAAATTCGCGGTAGGTTTCGCGGCGATTCTGGCCATTAGTTTCCTAGTCTTCTACTTGGTTGGTCAGTATCTGCATTGAGAAATATATTTTCTTCATGAAAATTTGAACAAATCTTCATGAAAATTTGAATCTTTCTTGAACCGTACTTGAATCAAGACGCTTTAGACTGATGGTCTTAGCAGACTAAGGGCCTGATAGCCTCCAGCAAAAATATGCCGAAATTCCACCGGCCTGTTTGGTGTGCTCTTGGCGTGTTTGTTTCAGGGATCGTTTGTTGGCTGATTGGGCCTAGCCCACTTGGTCTAGGGCTGACGGCCTGGGCGGAGACGCGCGTGGCCGGGCCGATTGCGGTAGATACAGTCTGGTCGGCCGCGGATAGTCCTTACTTGTTGACCGGAAATGTCATGGTTTCTTCCGGACATACTCTAGTGGTGGGACCAGGGGTGAGGATTGCTTCGGCACCAGAGGTGGTGCGCTTCGCGGAAAGTCCCGGTATTTATATAACTAATGGTCAGTTGCTGATCAATGGTTCGCGCGAAGCCCGCGTGACCATCGACAACATTCCCGGTATATATGTTCATGCTACTGCGGCCGGTCTCAGTCGAGCCCAGATCAGTAGAGCTGATTTTGTGAATGGTTCGAACTTATCTTTTTTGAATGCTGTAGGTACGGTAGCTACTTCGACCTTTGTGGGCGGATCCCGAGGCGTCTCGGTGGACCATAGTCAGGTCTCGATCTGGGGCAGTCGATTGACCAACCATTATTTCACCGGTCTCTATGTGGCCGCTGGATCGGATCAGGCGGTTGCGGTCAGCGGTTCTGATCTGAGCGGAAACATGATGTACGCGCTATACAATGCGGGTTCTACACCTGTCTCAGCTTCGCAAAATTGGTGGGGTGATACCGCGGGACCAATGGCCGCCCGTAAACAGTTACAGGATGGCGCGGCTGTTTTCGAACCTTGGCTCGGGCTACCACCAGAATTTGATCCACCAGAATCGGCCGAACCGCCAGAGGTATCTGCTTGTTGCTCTAGTGTTTTGTTCCTGCCAGGTCTAGAGGGGACAAGACTCTATCAGGCTACGGGCCGTCTATGGGAACCTCTGTCCTCAGCTGATCTGACAGCTCTCCGGCTCTCTCCGGAAGGTCTCAGTCTCGAGCCGGATATTTATGCCGGCGAGCCCATCAGGAAATTCTTGGGCTTAGTCGGTGTTTATGATCATTGGAGCAATTTCCTGGATGAGCTTGTGCGACAAGGGTTGATCAAGGAGTGGCAACCGTTCGGATATGATTGGCGGCAGGCTGTCACGGAGGTGGTCAGTCAGGAAGTCAAAAGAGCTACTAGTACAGACTTGTTACTAAATGTTGTAGAGACTCTGGCGGAGCGTTCTCAGACAGGCAGGGTTACCATTGTGGCTCATTCGAATGGCGGTCTGGTAGCTCAAGCTCTGGGTCGTCTCCTGGCTGAGCGAGGCCTCACCAATCTGGTTGATAAGGTCATTGATGTGGGGGTACCAATCCTCGGGACGCCAGCTGCTCTGGCCGCTCTGCTCCATGGTTATGGTCAATCTATTGCCAGCGGCTGGATCGCGAGAGAGTCTGACGCACGGCGCTTGGCCGGCAATATGCCCAGTGCTTATGGTTTGTTGCCGGCAGAAAAATTCTTCTTGCGAACAACCCTGGGACCGATAGTGAAATTCGCTTCTAGTAGTCCTATCGTTACTTGGCTCGGTTGGGGCGTGCCGCCATTGCCATCGATCAGCACTGCCCCCGATCTGCGCAAATTCATTGGTAATCTCGATGGTACACGAGTCAGTCCGTGGTCCTTCGATACTACCAAACCGATCATAGGCAATGCACAACTGTTGGAACAAGCGAGAGCTTTTCATGATTGGTCAGACTCTTTTGTTTGGCCGGAACCCATCGAGGTCTGGTCTATTGTCGGTTGGCATCAGCCGACACCTTTTGCGATCTCTTATACACCCTATGGCTATCGAGTCGATCAGACTATGGCCGGAGATGGAGTAGTTGTTGCGCCGAGCGCGGCTGCCGCCGGTGGGGAAGTCGTCTCTATCGATCTGTCTGGTCTGACCTCCCTAGAGGGACAGCATTTCGATCACGCTAGTTTGCTGGAGTCAGCGACAGTAGAATCATTGATCGAGGAAATCATCACCACGGCCCGAGATGACCAAGCCTCTTTTGATAGTAACTATGATGATACAACTGTCCAGCTAGGTGAGCTCGATTGGGAAGCCGTTCACGCCGCGGGAGTAGCTTCACGTCGAGAGTTGCGGATCACTACGCATTCCCCGGTGCTTCTGGATGTTTATGATGAAACAGGCAATCATACCGGTCTCACTACACCGCCGGGTGATTTCGTTTCTTATGAATCAGCCATACCAGAAAGTTTGTTTGAGCGTTTGGGTTGTATTGATCAGGAGGCTCTCGATTGTCAGTATGCCGTGACAGTACCGGACAACGGTCGAGCTTACAAAGTGTTAGTGACTGGTACCAAGCGCGGTGTTTTCACCCTGGTTATTGAGCGTTGGCACGGGGCTGACCTAGTAGAGAGTATTGAGTGGCGAGGTCGGCCTATTTTCGGCGGGGCTTCCGCTGTAACTACATTGAACAGTTTTTCGGTTGACAGTTCCTCATCCCCGTCGCTTCTGGAGAGTACCTCGCCGTTGGGTTTCGATCTGAATCAAGACGGCACAGCCGAGACTTATAGCCCAGCTACGACTACCGATGATTCTGTCGGAGTTACTAATCCACCGGTTGCAGCCACTACGACCGATCCTTGGTTGGAGGCCTGTCAGATTGCCTTCCCGCAATGAATGTGTTAGATTGCTCTCCAAGGCCAAAGACAGAAGGCGACTGCCGAAAGGTAGTCATAAGACCTTCCGAGGTTCACACTCCTTTGTTTGGCCTGTATGGGTTGGGCTGTGAGGTCCGCCGGGTCGAACTTAAAAAATATTAAGCATTTTGCTTATTGTCATCATATGGCACGCACCAAAATACAGAAGAAAGAAATCATCGACAAGCTCGGTCAGATCATGGCTGATGCCAAGTCGCTGGTCTTCGTCAATGTTCATGGACTCAAAGTCTCTGACGCCACGGCCATGCGCCGCAAGCTCAAGACTGACGCCACGGGACTCTTTGTAGCCAAGAAGACTCTCACCGCTCGGGCTTTGGCAGATCAGCAGTACCAGGGCTCAATGCCTGAACTCGCTGGTGAGCTAGCTCTGGCCTATGGTCCGGATTTGGTGGCTCCGGCTCGCGGAGTCTACGAGTTCCAGAACAAATTCAAAGGCCAAGTTACGATCATGGGTGGTGTCTTCGAAGGGAAGTACATGTCCCAGGAAGAGATGACGGCTATCGCCGCTATCCCGCCGCAGAAGACCTTGTACGGTATGTTCGTCAATGTGATCAACTCGCCGATCCAGGGCCTGGTCATGGCGCTCGATCAGATCGCCAAGAAGCAGCAGCCGGCGGCCTAAGCCGCAGTTTCCGTTTCCTGTCATTAATCAATTTCTAAATTATTCTTATGGAAAATACTAACACTCCTACTCCGGTAGAGATTCCGGCCAAGTTCAAGACTTTGGTCGAAACGATTGAGAAGATGTCCGTACTTGACCTCAACGAGCTGGTCAAGTTGTTCGAACAGAAGTTTGGTGTCTCGGCCCAAGCTGCCGTAGTGGCCGCTCCGGCTGCCGGCGCCGCCGCCGCAGGCGAAGAGAAGAGCGTCATGGCTGTGCATCTCAAGGATGCCGGTGCTCAGAAGATTGCTGTGATCAAGGTGGTCAAAGAAGTCCTCGGTCTTGGTCTCAAGGAAGCCAAGGACCTAGTTGATGCCGCTCCGACCTTGCTCAAGGAAGGCATGAAGAAAGATGAGGCCGAAGCTCTCAAGAAGCAGATTGAGACCGCCGGCGGTAAGGTAGAGTTCAAATAGTTTCCGCCAATTATCGGTCCAAACCAAGACAGCCGCGAGTCAGTCGCGGCTGTCTTTGATTTCTGGGACTGTTATTGTAAGATGGTCCCTATGGATGCCCTAACCGCTATCTTCGGTACGATTACCAAGGTCAAAATTTTGCGCCTGTTCCTCTTCAATCCGGAGGTCTCTTTCTTTGCCCCGGAAATTGCTACGCGTACGCAGATTCCTCTAGCTACGGTCAAGAAAGAGTTGGCACCTATGCTCAAGTCTGATTTCTTGCGCAAGAGACTCGTCACCAAGGAAGTGCCGTCCACGCGCGGACCTCAATATGCTCCGCGCAAACTACGCGGCTTCGGCTACGCGCTCAATCAGAAGTTCCCGTACTTGGAGCCACTCAAGAATCTCCTGACTGTTTCTAGTATCTCGGCTGATGAATCTCTGGCCAAGAAGTTCCACGCGGTAGGCAAGCTCAAGCTGGCTGTCGCGGCCGGTGTTTTCATCCAGAATTGGGATTCTCGCGTAGATCTGCTCCTAGTAGGGGATGATTTCGATCTCGCCAAATTGGAAAAAGTCATCAAGAATATCGAAGCCGAAATTGGCAAAGAGCTGACTTATTCGGCTTTTGAAACCGCTGACTTCGAATATCGCCTGGGGATTCATGACCGCCTAATAAGGGATATTTTGGATTATCCACATGTGACTGTTCTGGACCGTCTGGGCGTAGACCCTCGCTAGCGCTATAATATAGCTTGTTACAAGCAACTTATCAGTTTTAAATCATAATCATATGATGTTTATTCAGAATTGGGGCGATGTTTTTACGCAATCGCTCCAGAGTGTGTGGTATGGCGTAGCTAGCTTCGTACCGAGCCTCTTGGTGGCGATCATCGTCTTTGCCATCGGCTGGGTCTTGGCTTCGCTCGTGGAACGCTTGGTCGAGAGCATTTTCCGTGTTTTGAAAATTGATGCCGCTTTGCGATCCGCTGGCATGGAGGATGTCGTCAAGCGCGCCGGCTATGATCTCAACTCTGGTCGCTTCATCGGTGCTCTCTGCAAATGGTTCGTCATCGTGGTCTTCCTGATGGCATCATTTGATGTCTTGGGCTTGGCTCAGGTCAATGACTTCTTGCGCCAGGTTGTCAATTATCTACCTCAGGTGATCGTAGCCGTCTTGATCCTGATGGTGGCGGCTGTGATTGCGAACGCCATGCAGAAGGTGGTTGTGGCTTCCGCCAAGGCTGGTCATCTGCACGTCGCCGAACTCGGTGGTCGTGTGACCAAGTGGGCTATCTGGATCTTCGCGATCCTGACCGCTCTCTACACCCTCGGTGTGGCTTCCGGTATCATCCAGACCTTGCTCACGGCTATCTTTGCCGGTGGCGCGCTGGCCTTCGGTTTGGCCTTCGGTCTCGGTGGCAAGGAAGAAGCTCAGAAAATCATCGACAGCACTTCGCGCGCGATCCTGCGCCGCGACTAATCAGTTCGATATTAGTGTTTTTACAAAAGGCCCCGATAGGGGTCTTTTGTATTAGGGAGAGGAAATATTATGCCCAAGTTCTACACAGTATTGACTTCTAAACAGTCTCGAGTATACTTGTCCTACATCGGGATGATTATCAAGAATAACTGCCAACAACCGCGGCCATAGCCACACTCCAGTGATGGGGCGTAGCTCGTAGCCGCTCAGTGAAGCGGTTTTTCTTTTCCAGAGCGACTGTAGCTTGAAAGCCACATATCTCAACAAGTTAAGTATGTCCCGTCTGGCTCGGGTCGAGCTAGATGGGCGGCTGTCGAAAGGCAGCTGAAGTGAAGTAATGTAGGTGTAAGAATCATAAGCGGTTTTTAGAGTTCCCGACGGGAATTCTAAGGGCGTATGGTGGATGCCTTGGCTTCGTGGAGGCGATGAAGGACGTGGCGTGGCGGCGATACGCTTCGGGGAGGTGCCGAGCAACCTTTGATCCGGAGATTTCCGAATGGGGAAACCCCTTGATGTGAACCATCATGACCTATGTAGTTACTCTATATAGGAGCGTACCCTGGGAAGTAAAACATTTCAGTACCAGGAGGAATAAAAACAAACATGCATTCCGTCAGTAGCGGCGAGCGAACGCGGAGAAGACTAAACTCAACCTAAATCGCAGGGCGGTATCCGCCCGGCCGAGAGGCTGGCGGAAACGCTATGCGATTTAGGTTGGGAGTTGCGAGGCAGAGACGTGCCATTTATGGCAGAGAAGTTACAAAATCTTTTGTTAGCCGAACGACCTGGAAAGGTCGGCCCCAGCAGGTGACAGCCCTGTAGGCGAAAGCACAAGATCTTCTTTGTTTCTGTTCTCAAGTACCCCGGGACACGAAAAGCTCGGGGGAATCCGCCGGAACTAACCGGCAAGTCTAAATACTCCAGAAGACCGATAGTGAACTAGTACCGTGAGGGAAAGGTGAAAAGCAGCCCGGAAGGGCGGTGAAATAGACCTGAAACCATATGCCTACAAGGAGTCGGAGCGGGCAACACAGAGTGCGGGAAGGAGGATGTCACGAGACAACTCTCTTCGCGCGATCTGTGTTGTCCGTCACGGCGTGCCTATTGAAGAATGAGCCAACGAGTTCAAGCAAGCAGCTCTGCTAAGGGCGAGAGCCCGGAGCAACAGGGAAACCAAGTCTGAATAGGGCGTTTGTTGTTTGCTTGAGACCCGAAGCCGGATGAGCTTGCCATGCGCAGGGTGAACATCTCCGAAAGGAGATGGGAGGCCCGAACCGGTGAGCCGTGCAAAACTCTCGGATGACGTGTGGTAAGGAGTGATAAGCTAATCGAATTCGGTAATAGCTGGTTTTCTCCGAAAGAACTTTTGGGTTCGCGTCGCATTTACCCTTGCGGGGTAGAGCACTGGAAGATCTCGACAGGTCGAAAGATCACGAGACCTATCAAACTCCGAATACGCAAGGTCACTATGCGGCAGTTAGTCTGTGGGGGCTAAGCTCCATTGGACAAAAGGGAAACAGCCCATGATCTCAATTTAAGGTCCCTAAATCAATGTTAAGTGCACTTAAGGTGGTGAGATTTCTCCGACAATGAGGATGTAGGCTTAGAAGCAGCCATCATTTAAAAATAGCGTAACAGCTTACTCATCGAGAGATTTCGCGCCGCAGATAATCGGGGCTAAAACATTGTACCGAAACTGAGGGCTTGTGAACTTCACTGAGAAATTTATGTTCTTTGTTTTTTTGTTTGGCGGGAGATAGCTCAGTTGGTAGAGCACTCCATGTTTGCTCATTGGTTGAGTAGGGAACGATCGAAAGATCGACGAGGCCTTAGAGCAAATGGAGAGATACAGGTTCGAATCCTGTTCTTCCGACCAAACAAAAGTTTCATAGCGACTACATGTCGCTTTCTCAGTGAAGTTCGCAAGCGGTAGGAGAATATTCGCATCTGCCTTGAAGGTGAAGGGGTGACCCACACTGGAGCGTTGCGAAGTAAGAATGTTGGCACAAGTAACCGCAATGGGGGTGAGATACCCCCACGCCGAAAGATCAAGGTTTCCTTGGCAATGGATATCAGCCAAGGGTTAGTCGGTCCTAAGGGGATGGCAAACGCCGCACCCGATGGATACACGGTTAATATTCCGTGACTTTCGTATAGATCGATGGAGTGACGGAGAGTAGTATGCGACGCGCATTATTGGATTTGCGTCTGTACTGTGAGGATGACTCTAGGCAAATCCGGAGTCTCACTTTGATGTGGCATCCAAGCGGCGCAGGGAAACCCTTAACGGGCGAACGTGGCAAAGCACTCTCTCGAGAAAAGCTTCTAAGATTATCTATACGAAAACCGTACCGCAAACCGACACAGGTGATCAGGTCGAGTAGACCAAGGCGAACGAGTGAGATGTCTCCAAGGAACTCGGCAAAAAAGCAGCCGTAACTTCGGAATAAGGCTTGCCCTTTGTTTACTCAAGGGGCCGCAGCAAAAGTATCTCTGGCAACTGTTTAACAAAAACACAGCTCCCTGCGAACTCGAAAGAGGATGTATAGGGGGTGACACTTGACCAATGCGAGAAGGTCAAATAACGACGGTGAGATTATATCAAGCTGATTGTTATAAGCCCTCGTGAATGTCGGTCGTAACTATAACGATCCTAAGGTTTCCGGTCTGTCCGCAAGGATGGACCGGGAAGGATTAGGATTGTTATAGGAGATTGTTAAACTTAGTAAACGTAAAGGAAAATAAGACGCTGCCCATACTACATGCTAGTATGTCCTAAATATCTGACTATATGCTGGAAAATCTGAGTATCTCAAGCTACTATGGTATAATTACACCATAGTAAAAAAGCTATGAGTGCAGACAATCAGCAGGAAAGATTAAAAATTGAAGCTTGGATCCTGGGATTCACGGATGGAGAAGGCTGTTTCTCGGTCAGTTTTATCAAAAATAAGACTACAAAGACCGGTTGGCAGATCTTCCCGGAATTCGTGATAACTCAAGGAGCCAAAAGTTTGCCGGCGCTTGAAATGATCAAAAACCATTTCGGGTGCGGTAGGTTGTTCATCAATAAACGGTACGACAATCATAGAGAGCATCTCTATAGATATTGTGTGCGTTCAATCACTGATCTAGAAGAAACGATTGTCCCATTCTTTGAAAAGAATCAACTCAAGACATACAAAAGAAATGATTTCCAGATATTTTCTGAAATTGTCTCACTGATGTCGAAAGAAGCTCATTTCAAGAAGAGGGGAATGGACAAGATCGCTAGGCTGGTCGAGCAGATGAACAGAAGAAAAAAATCTCAATTTTTAAAATCCTCAGAAACCAAACGTCAGACTAAGTGAAAACTTAGAAAATAGAGTTCGTGCTGCATGGCGACATGCAGATTAACACAACATAGCGCAATTCCTTGTCGGGTAAGTTCCGACGCGTTGAATAGTGCAATGACTGGAGAACTGTCTCGGAGACTCGCTCGGTGAAAATACAATACCGGTGAAGATGCCGGTTACCTGCAGTTAGACGAAAAGACCCTAGAAGCTTTACTGTAACTTGATATTGACCATACGTCTTTCATGCGTAGCGTAGATGGGAGGATTTGAGATGTCGCTTTCGGGCGGCATTGATCCGTCGATGAAACACCATTCTTGAAAGATGTATGTTCTAACCTCGGTGGCATAAACGCCGGGAGACAGTATCTGGTGGACAGTTTTAGTGGGGCGCTACCCTCCTAAATAGTAACGGAGGGGCCTATTAAGGTCAGCTAGGCGCGAATGGAAACCGTGCCGATAGTGTATGGGCACAAGCTGGCTTGACTGCGAGACGTACGTGTCGAGCAGATGCGAAAGCAGAGCCAAGTGAACCGATCGTGGGCGTTAGACGCCGCGAAGGATTATCGGATAAAAGCTACTCTAGGGATAACAGGCTAGTTCCGCCTAAGCGTTCATAGCGACGGCGGAGTTCGGCACCTCGATGTCGGCTCACCACATCCTGGGGGTGGAGAAGCTCCCAAAGGTTTGGCTGTTCGCCAATTAAAGTGGTACGCGAGCTGGGTTCAGACCGTTAAGCAATTAATGGGATCTGACATACATGAACAATGTGTGAAGTGGCATTGACTGTTTAACAGTCTGAATCACTTCGAGAATTTTCGTTTAGGAACACAGTTAGGAAGTAGATCAATCAACCACGGCGGTCCGTCAGTTTCAAGCTGGCGCGATCAAGTCGATTAGTATCGGTGAAGTCCTCTCAAGAAGGATGATACCGAGGGAAGGCGAAAGCCGCCCGTAGAGACTAAACATCGACATTCCTCCGGCTCGGTAGCGAGCGGGGAACAAGCTATAGTCCATTGCAACGAGTAATCGTTGATAACAAGCGTGAGACAGGTTGGTCTCCTATCTACTGCAGGCGTCGATACTTGAGGGGAATTGACTCTAGTACGAGAGGACCGAGTTGAACAGACCTCTGGTCTACCTGCTGTCGTGCCAACGGCACCGCAGGGTAGCTATGTCTGGAGCGGATAAGCGCTGAAAGCATATAAGCGCGAAGCCGGCCCCAAGATTAGGTATCTTTTAGACCCGTGAGAGATGATCACGTTGATAGGCGTTAGGTGTACGCGCTGCAAAGCGTTGAGCCGTGACGTACTAATCCGTCGATCTCGTCGGGAACCCTGAAAATCGCTATGATGTTACGGACATTACGACACCCAAAATACTGAAACTGAGTTGAGATATGAAAAGCTTTTCCTAGTCACGAGGACCGGAAGAGCTTATTCTCGAATGTTGCGCTCTGGTGGTTCGGCGCTGTGGCACCACCCGTTCTCATTCCGAACACGGCAGTGAAACGCAGTTGCGGCGATGATAGTCCTACGGGGCGAAAGTAGCTTGCCGCCAGAACAGAGCATTCGAGGAACAACCCCAGATTTATACAGTCTGGGGTTGTTGGCTTTCAGGATACTTCTTGTGAGATAATACAGGCAATATCATGTCTACTTGGGCCAATCGTCGCAAAACTCTATATGCCGCCATTGTGGTAGTGATCCTGGCGGCGGCGCTTGGTTTGCCATCTTTTTTCTTCTTTTATAAAGCTCCATCCTGCTTCG
>JAJXVL010000011.1 GCA_021782175.1 bacterium | reverse complement strand
CGACAAGATGGCCGTGTCGGAGCTCTTGTCGCGTATCCCGGGCTCGCTCGGCTCGGTGGCCGACACAGGCGGAGGAACAGGAAGAATGATCGGACTGTACGCGTCTCGCGCCGACAAGATCACGGTCGTCGATCCATCGAGAGAACAGCTCGAGCATGCCAAGAAAGCCGCGGTAGGCGGGATCGACGCCGCTTTCGTAGTGGGAAGTGCGGAAGACATGCCGTCTCCGGATAAGAGTTTCGATACGGTCATTTGCGTACGGGTGTTCCATTACGTCAAGGATCCGGAGCGCGCCATACGGGAGATGTACAGGGTGATGAAGCCCGGCCGCTATCTCATATTGGAGATACCGAACAAGAAGCATTTCAAGAATAGGGTGCGCAATCTCTTTGAGCGGAGCCGGCCGATAGATACGACCATCGTCTCCGATGACGCTTTCGTCAATCATGTTCCCGACGAGATATCGCTCATACTGACCACCGTGGGGTTCAATATCCTGGCCGAGAAGAGCGTGTCGAATTTCCGCTGGCCGTTCCTGAAGAGGATCTTGCCGGTGTCCCTCATGCTCTTCATGGAAAAGCGTACTCAAGGGCCGTTTGCTCGGATATGGTTCGGGCCAAGCGCGTATTTCCTGGCGCAGAAGCACGGTCAGCCGTGATATAGTGATACGAATGGAAGACGCATTTTTCATATTCTGTGCCCAGCATCTGTTCGTACTGCCAATCGTCATCCTCGGCATCTATTTTTTCATGCAACCCAGAGAAGACTGGAAGCGCATGGCCGTATTCGCCGTGTCGGCGGCTCTGCTAGTGTATCTCATCGGCGTTGTCGGCGGTTTGTTGTATTACGATCCGCGACCTTTCGTGGTCGGCCACTTCACGCCGCTCGTACCGCATGCGTCGGACAACGGATTCCCGTCGGATCACGCGCTTCTCGTGTCGGCGGTAGCGATGATAGGGACGATGTGGAACAGGAGACTGGGATTCTGGCTATGGGTGCTGGCGGCTTTTGTGGCTATAGCCAGAGTATATGTAGGCGTGCACCATACGATGGATGTGGCGGGGAGCTTCGTGATATCAGTCGTGGCGGTGTCGTTGATGGCGATTTTCGTCCAAAGGAGAAGCAGGAAACGATATGGAGGGCCGGAATGAGGGGTGTGAGTGTTGCTGTATAGTATAGCACATTACGCAATAGATTGCAAGCCCTGTCCAATCCTGGCGTGGCTCAACCCAGTCACGGAATCAGACAATATTTCAGCCATATTTTCAGCGTTTATGGCTTACCGAAACAGCAGGCGAGGCCGAATCCCTCTCTCTATCTACTCAAAATGGGTAATGTACACTAGTGTTATAATCCTTCTGCATAAGCATCATGCATATCCCACCCAAAGGTTTTTATTATCACTACAAGCATGATCCGCAGGGTCCTTTCAATGATTATGCTTATGAAGTGATCGGCACGGCTCGTCACACCGAGGACAAGACCTTCCTGGTGCTCTATCAGCCGCTGTATGAGAATGACTGGTTCAAACCGGTGGCTTGTCAGGCGAGACCGCTAGAGATGTTCAATGAGAATGTCACGAAAGACGGTCAGACCGTTCCTCGTTTCCAGATGATTACTGACAAGTCCCTGATTGCCAAGTTGGAAAAAATCCGTGACGACATTTACGGCAAAAATGCTACAATCCCCGCATGAATACCAAAAGCAAGAAAGCCTTGATTGTTATCGATGTTCAGCCAGCCTTCCTAGCAGTCGTTTTGACATTTGTTTAATGGCTCATGAAGGATGAGTCAGTCGCCTTAGAATTGACGGATTATATATAATGTGTTAGCATTTCAAACGCTAGTACATTCAAACCAGAACAACCCAGAACCAGTACTTAGGTACTGGTTCGCAAACAAAGGACAGAAATGATAACGAAAAAGGTGGAGCATCATCTCCGGCGTGTCTTCTCCGGCGAATACGAATGTCTGAATGCTCCCGATGAAGACGTGCAACTCGGTGAAGTTGTCGTCGGGACACTGAGGAACGAGCAGGCCAAAGCTCTTTTCTCGATTGTTCGAGACATCGGGAAGAATCTTGATTTGAACACAAAAGACCTGGAGCGTCGCTTCCATGCCGCCACCGACAAGGAAGAGCAACGTCAGGTCTTCCGGGAAATTCACCAGATCAAAAACCAGGTTGGGGTCATTATGGGCCTCTTCTGGGAAATGGTTTACGAGGAATATCCCCAGGGTCGAGATCGGGAGCTCGATGTCGGTATCCGTCGTGATTGGCAGGTGGTGGTTTACAAAGCCACCTCACCACTGTCTGGAATTTTCGGCGAGCTTTTCGGATAGAGTGCTCCAAAACTCCTTCTCAAGGACTCTTTTACCGGAGTCCTTTTTCGTTTATGAGTGTCAAAAAGAGTCATGATTTGTTGCTTAGATCTCCCGACTATCATAAGCCCAATGCAGGAGTGCTTGGCGCTGGCGACGGTGACAACTCCAGTCTGCCCGGAGACAATGATGCTTGATCTGAGCGATATGGCGCCTGACTGCCCGCCAACGCCGGATCTGGCGCGCGTCGTCGGGATGGCGCCGGCCTAGGTAGTAGCGGCAATACCATTGGAACCAGCCGCGCGGATCATCGGGATGGATCCAGCCTTTCTCGCGCCAGATGGCGAGCGATTGACTGGCGTTCACGCCGAAAAAGTTGAGTTTGGGGTTGTGCCTGTCATGACAGAGCTTGGCGTGTTTGAACCAAGTAGCCGGAAACTCCTGCTTACAATCGGTCAGATATTTGCCGCCAAAAACTCCCAGAGCCAGCATTTCGGCCGGTGTGAGTTCCGGATTAAATTCCGGGTCAAAGTTCCGGCCCACAGGCTCGGTCAGGGTATAGACATAATGCTTTTGCATCAAGTCGTGGACGATGATTTGTTTCTTCCTCATAAATAGATACTTATCATCATAGCGCAATTTAGCCAATTGTCCTTTATTTTATATTGTGCCAGAATACTGCCATGAAATCACCAGAAGGATTGCCGGATCACAACAGTGAAGGCTTGCCGGCCAAGAGCATCGAACAGTTCCGGGACGAGTTTGAGGATTTCGAATGGGAAATCCGCACAGCTCGAGAATTAGACGAGCTCTTTGCTGCTTTGGAGACTGCCCGGGTGATTGAGGGTAGTAAACAAACCTATCCGTCGGATATTCTGGAAAATATCATCAAGTCGCTCATCTCGCCGGCCCGCGAAAATGATTTTGAAGATTTTTTGAGTCGTTTCAGGGGCGTCATTGAACTTGTACCGGAAGATCACGGTATCCGGGCCAAAGTCATTGAATTGCTGCAAAGGGAATCCAAGGCCGCCGAAAGAGAGCGTCGCCAACAAGAAGATCTCGATGAAGCGAAGGGAGAGACTTTGGAATTTGTCCAAGAAGCCGTGCCGCCGGACTATGCCGAAATGTCCCTGGAAGAGTTGTCCCGCGACAAGGAGGCGGCTCCGATACTTCTCCGCAAGATGAGAGAATTCTATCAAATTAGTGATAGCGACTTGGGTGCCGCTAATAATTTTGGTGATGAGGATGCCTTTGCCGCCGCCCTCAATCTTATCCGTTCTCCGGCCGATCATCGTCAGATTATGCAACTGGTCAAAAGGGAACTGTTGAATAATCCCAATTACACTCAACCTTGGGACAGCCAAGGCATGCTTTAGACCAAAGTATTTCTTCTAGAAGACAAAAGAGGCGATCATGGCGATGGCCGCCGTCGCCATCAAGGCGAAAGTCAGCCAGACAAAAATATTGGAGAGCCAGCCGCTCCTGAATTCACCCATAATAGCGCGACTATTAGCGATCCGGGCAATGAAGAAGATCAGTGGCACAGCCACAATACCATTCACGACGGCCGTAATGATCAGAGCCTTCATCGGATCAATGCCGATGAAATTGATGAGGAGGCCGATCAGGGTGGCGATCGTGATCACCCCGTATAAGCCGTGGGCCCTTTTGAGCTTGTAATTCAAGCCGCCTCGCCAATCAAAAGCTTCCATCACCGCATAGGAGGCTGAGCTTGAGAGTACCGGGATAGCCAAGAGGCCTAAGCCCACTACACCGATGGCAAAGATCGTTCGTGCCAGGAAACCGGCGTGCGGGAAGGTGCTGACCAACGGCTCCAGGGCTCTGGCCGCATCGGCTGCTGTGGCGATATTGGTTACGCCGTGACCAAAGAGCACCGTGCCAGCTGTGACAATGATGCACCAGGTGACAATATTGGAACTCAACATGCCCAGGAAGTTATCCCAGCGCATTTGGCGTAAGGTGTGTTGGTCGATCTGTGGCCGACCATCAACTTTGGCTAGATGATGAGCTTTCTCTTCCTCCACTTCCTCATTGGCTTCCCAGAAGAACATGTAAGGAGAAATAGTTGTTCCGATCACACCGACTATGATGAATAGGAAGGCACTATTGAACTCCAGATGTGGCAGAAAGGTTGCTTTTAGAAGTGTCATCCAGGGCTCTTGTACCACGAAGACCGTCACCACATAAGCCAACATCGACAGCGATAGCCACTTCAAAGTACGCGCGTACATACGGTATGACAGAAATATTTGCATGATCAAGATCAATACGGTGAAGCTCAAAACTAACACTACAAAATTAAGCGGTATGACTAGCCTGGCCGCGGCCGCCACCGCGCCGATGTCGGCGCCGATATTGACGGTATTAGCGATGAGGACAAGAATGACAACTAGACCGACGATGCGTCGACTGTATCTTTCTTTGACTACGGCGACGATACCGCGACCAGTCACTAGGCCAATGCGGGCGCAGGCTTCCTGGATGGCAGTCATAAAAGGTAGGGTAAACGGCGCTGTCCAGAGCTGACCATAACCGAACTGTGCTCCTGATTGCGAATAGGTGGCGATGCCAGAAGGATCATCATCGGCTGCTCCCGTGATGAGACCTGGTCCCAGGATGCGCAAGAAGCGATTGAAAGTTTTTTTGAAGCGATGCCAATTCATGTTTGCTTGATTATAGCCCCCAGTCCCAAGGCGGGCCAGGGGATGATATAATACGAGCCATGAATGCTTCCTTCATGGAAGGTCGAGAGAAAGTCAGTAGTCCGACAGAAGAGTTGGCTCTTTTGCGCGGCGCGGCCGCCGAAAGACATCTCGCCGCGGAGAAAGCCGGAGAGAATATAAATGAGCACCAGGCGGTGCGAGAAACTCTGGAACATTACGCCGCTACTTCGCATGAAGCAGTTTTGCATCCGGACTATGCTATCTCTGCCCACGAAGCCAATGAAATAGTCCTGGAACTTCAACCCGAGGAACATGATGAGCAAATCGAGCACCTCATCGCTCTGGTGGAGGACAAAGGTCTCAAGAATGCTATGCAGATAGTAGCCAAGATGAATGACCCTCATCTCTATGATGATTTCCACCGTTTCCTGGTCCAATTTGTGGCTTCCGGCTATCCCATCCAAGGTCTCAAGGAAAATGATGAGCTCTGGCGTTCCCTCCATATGACTCTTTTCGAAGTGATTTTGCCGGAGACCAGCCAGGCTGACAAGGACCGTTCGCTCAAGGAGCTTATTTCCGGTATGGAGCAATTCTACGCCGGCATGCTCTCAGTGCCCGATCAGGACAATGATAAATCCTGGTTCACGATCGAGATCGCCAATAGTGTTGGTAGTGATCAGTTTATTTTCTATATCGCGGTGCCGTCGACGCGCCGCAATCTGCTGGAGAAGCAAGTCTTGGCGGTTTTCCCGGGTGCCACGGTCAGTGAACACAAGGACGATTACAATATTTTCCGCGAAGGTGGTACGACTCTGGCGGCCGCGGCCTCGCTCGACAAGCATTTCCTGTATCCTTTGCGTACTTATGAAACTTTCGATACTGATCCTCTGGCTAGTCTCCTGAATGCTTTTTCGAAAATTGACCGGGCTGGAGAGGGTGCCGCTATTCAGATAGTAGTTGGCGGCCGCCGCGACGGCGCTGCTTCGGCCGGTCGCAAAGCGCTGGACAAATTGCGCAAAGGCGAGAAGCTCTCTCAGGTCCTGAAGGAAGTAGACCATCCGACCTCGACAGCCGTGACCAAAGAGTTCATGAGTTTGTTCCGCAGTGAAGAAAAAGCCGCCAAAGAAAAAGAGGCCAAAGCCGAACGCGCCGCCGCCCTCGATGAGACAACTGTCGAACAATTCACGCGCAAACTCAAGAGTCCTTTTGTGGCGGTCAATATCCGGGTGGTGGCTTCGGCCGCGACGGCCCCGGAAGCCGAAAATATCTTGCAAGACCTGGAATCAGGTTTCAATCAGTTCGAGAATGGTCATGGCAATAGTTTGGTTTGGCAGAAACTCTCGGGTGGCCGTCTGACTGAATTCCTGGATCATTTCTCCCTGAGAACTTTTGAAGCTAACAGCTCTATAACCTTGAGTCTAGAGGAATTGACCACTTGTTTGCATCTGCCGGCCGCCGATCTCAACCGGGCGGCCCCGCAACTCAAGCAGGCCAAGTCCGGCACGGCTCCGGCACCCCTGGATTTGCCTTCAAGCGGTACTTTGCTCGGCCGCAATCGCCACCGCGGTGCCGAGAAGACTGTCTATATTACTCCGGAAGATCGCTTGCGACATTTCTATGTCATCGGTCAGACCGGCACCGGCAAGACCACTCTGCTCAAAAATATGATTATGCAGGATATTCGCTCCGGCGCGGGCGTCTGTTTCATTGACCCGCACGGTTCGGATGTCATGGATATTCTCTCGGCTATTCCGAAAGAGCGTTATGAGGATGTGATTTATTTTGACCCGGCGGCCACCGATCGACCGATGGCTCTCAACATGCTGGAGTTTGATCACCGCTTCCCGGAACAGAAGACTTTCGTAGTCAACGAAATGTTCAGTATTTTCCAGAAGCTCTATGGCGCCGTGCCCGAATCCATGGGTCCGATGTTCGAACAATATTTCCGCAATGCCACCATGCTGGTCATCGAGGATCCTGAATCCGGCTCGACACTCCTCGATGTTTCGCGCGTGATGTCTAACAAAGCTTTCCGCGAATACAAGCTTGCTCATTGCCGCAACCCGGTGGTAGTGCAGTTCTGGAAAGAAATTGCCGAGAAAGCCGGCGGGGAAGCCTCGCTCGCCAATATCGTGCCCTATATCACTTCCAAGTTTGATGTCTTCCTATCGAATGAAATCATGCGACCGATCGTGACTCAGGAAAAATCTTCATTCAATATGCGCGAAGTCATGGACGGCCGTAAGATTCTCCTGGTCAATCTCTCCAAAGGTCGCCTGGGAGACATCAACTCACACCTCTTGGGCCTCATCCTGGTCGGCAAGGTACTCATGGCGGCCCTCTCGCGCGTCGATGCTCTGGGCCAGCCTCTCTCGGATTTCTATCTCTATCTCGATGAGTTCCAGAATGTCACCACTGATTCGATCGCCACGATCCTCTCCGAAGCCCGCAAATATCGCCTGGCTCTCACAGTGGCGCACCAGTTCGTGGGCCAGCTCGATGAGAAGATCAAGAATGCCGTTTTCGGCAACGTGGGCTCGATGGCTATCTTCCGGGTCGGCGCTGAGGACGCGGAAGTTTTCGAACAGCAACTCTCACCGAACATCAGCCGGACTGACATCGTCAATTTGGATAATTTCAATGCCTATGTCCGCCTGCTTGTCAGCGGCCGGCCGGCCAAGCCTTTCAATATCGTGATCGAGCCGCCGGTCAAAGGCAGCATGGAGATTGCCGCCAAATTGAGGGAACTCTCCGCGCTGACCTACGGTCGCGACCGAAACCTAGTTGAACAGGAAATTTTGGCAAAATATCAGAATCTAAAATAATCACATGATCACGCTCAACCAACCACAACATCTCGGCCGCATGGCTTATCTCTGGATGGTCTCTACCAAGACGACCGCCGGCCTGGTCATGCTCCTCGTGGCCGCATTGCTCCTCGCCGGCGGTAATTTCCTTTCCGGTTTTGTTTCCGGGGTCCTCATTGCCGGCGGAGCGCCGACTGTTTCGACCATCAAGACTATCTCGAGCGGAGTAGCAGATATCACTCTCGGTCTCGGCGTCTTGGCCATGCTTGTTCTACTCATTGGCGTGATTGTAGCCAGGCTCGAATATGCCAATTTCACCTTCACTTTCGAGGAATTTGGCCTGAAATTGCGCCGTGGTGTCATCAATATTACCGAGGTGACTATTCCTTACCGTCAGATGCAGGATGTCAATGTGGAGCGTAATCTGGTGCATCGTATGACCAAGACCAGTCGGGTGGTGATCGACTCGGCCGGCCACGAAGAAGCAGGGGAACACAGTGAAACAGATATCATTCTGGAACCTTTGGATATGGCCATGGCTGATGAAGTGCGTTTGTTGCTCCAGCGCAAGATTGGCGTGCAGGTAGTAGAAGGTGAGAAGGAGGCTGACGCTGAAGCTCAAGCGGGTTTGATATCCTGAAAGTAGTCCACCGCGGCTCTTGTTTCCATTCCTGACTGTTATAGAATGCTTGCAGGAGGTGCACCATGGAAACCCCCATGACCATCGCTGGAGCACTAACTCCGGCACAGCAGGTGGAAGAGCTGCTCAAAAAACTTCCAGAGCTGAATCCTCAATATGCTGATATGGCTCGGCGCTTGGTCCGCAAAGAACCGGACAGGGCTGTTCATATCCTGAAGCAGTTTGAGGTCATGCTTTCGCCTTTCAACAAATGGGTCGCTGGTGAGAAGTGTTGCCATACGCCATCGCCGGAAGATGCGGCACGGCATTTCACCAGTAGTCCCGGAGCCGCTGATTTCCGTCAGCAATACCCGGGACCATAAGTTGAAAGTTTCTCGTCTGTCGGGCGGGTCGATGCCATCGACCCGCCCTTTTCAATACATGCTAGAATGGAGTGAACATTATTATCATCATGAAACCCGCTACTTTCAAGAAAGTTTCTATTTTTGTAGTTATTCTGGCTAGTTTTTATGTCTTGTGGCAGCTCTTACCGGGTGCCATGCAAAAAACTTACACCAATTGGCAGCCGGCTACGACGACACCACCCAGTCTAGCCACGACGACAGCCGTCCTCTCGGCTGTCATCAATGGTTTGGCCCCGATCCAGGCTCCCGGCGGTATCATCAAAGCTTTCGTGGCTTCTACCTCAGCTGCCGAAGCTCGTGGTTTGAGCGGGAGAGACGCCTTACCGGATGATCAAGGTATGATCTTTCTTTTTGCCAAGCCCGGAAGCTATGGTTTCTGGATGCCCGATATGAAGTTTGCTATTGATATGGTCTGGATCAAGGCCGACAAAACCGTAGCAGGGGTAACGGCTGATGTTTCTCCCGATTCTTATCCGACAGTCTTCTTCCCACCGACTCCGATTTCGTACGTTTTGGAGCTTACAAATGGCGGGGCGGCGCGCTTCGGCATTGCGACTGGTACGCAACTCGTGTTCTAAGTACTTATCCACACTTTTTTCGTTTTGACCGAGCAGTATAATGGCATTAAAGAAATGTTTTGCTCATTCGAGTGTGGAGTGAAGTGTGATTATTAAAAATTTTAGCATCGCGGCGCACCGCCTGCGCAACCACATGCCCAAAAAGAAGAAAACCGCTTCGGGACAAGCGGGCAAGACAATTGTCATCCCGACTATTATCAAGCGAGACGGAAGGATCGTACCGTTCGATTTGGAAAAAATCCAGAATGCCGTCTGGAAAGGCATGAATACCGTCCATGAAGGTTCCTTGGATGACGCGCGTTTGATTGCCAACCAAGTTTTGGCTGAGCTACATCGTATCAAGCGCAAGTTTTCCAACTTTTTACCGACCGTAGAAGGCGTCCAGGACATTGTCGAAGCCGAATTGATGCGTTCTGACTTCGTCAAAACCGCCAAACACTATGTGCTCTACCGTGAAGAGCGCGCCAAGCTTCGCGCTCAGGGTATGGAAGTACCAGAGCGCGTACGCAAGCTGGCTGCTGATTCCAAAAAATATTTCCGCAACGCCCTCGGCGAGCTGGTCTACTATCGTTCGTACTCTCGTTGGATTGATACCGAACAGCGCCGCGAAACTTATATCGAGACAGTTGATCGGTATGTCGGCTTCATGCGTGAGAATCTCGGCAGCAAGCTCAAGGAGTCCGAGTACAAGGAGATTCGTGAAGCAATTTTGAAACAAGAAGCGATGCCCTCGATGCGCCTCTTCCAGTTCTCCGGCACGGCCGCGCGCAAGAATCACATCACCTCATACAACTGTTCCTTCATCGCCCCTGAATCCTTCCAGGACTTGGCGGAGATTATGTACATCTCCATGTCTGGTACGGGTGCCGGCTGGTCAGTAGAGTCGAGCAATGTCGAGAAGTTTCCGCAGATTGCCATGCAAACCGGCGAAAAGATTCCCAAGTTCGTGGTGCCTGATGACAAGGAGGGTTGGGCCAATTCACTCGCGGCCGGCATGAACGCTTGGGCTGCCGGCAAGGATGTCGAATTTGACTATTCGCTCGTTCGTCCAGAGGGAGCTCGTCTCAAGACTATGGGTGGTAAGGCTTCTGGTCCGGCCCCTTTGCAGCGCCTGCACACTTTCACCCGCCAGATTATGCTGGCCCGCCAAGGCAAGCGTCTGCGTCCCATCGATCTGCACGATATTATCTGTATGATTGGCGATTGTGTGGTGGCTGGCGGTGTACGCCGCAGCGCCATGATCTCGCTATCTGATCTCGGCGATGAACAGATCCGTGATGCCAAGCAGGGCGCCTTCTATATGACCCATCCGCACCGCATGTTGGCCAACAATTCCGCTGTTTATATCAACAAGCCGACCAATGAGGAGTTCCTCAAGGAGTGGATGTCTCTGGTAGAGAGCCGCTCCGGCGAGCGCGGTATCTTCAATCGTGGCTCCTTGGCCAAGACTTTGCCGGAGCGCCGCCTCAATGTCTTGAAGCAGTATAGCGGTTATTTCGATCAGACCGGTCAGCACATCATCGGTCCGATCGGTACCAATCCTTGCGGTGAAATCATCCTGCAGTCCAAGCAGTTCTGCAATCTCTCAGAGATTGTGGCTCGTGCCGAGGACACCGAGGCGACACTTCTGCGCAAAATGCGTCTGGCTACTATTCTGGGTACCTACCAGTCAACTTTGGTGAACTTCCCATACCTTTCCAAGGAATGGTCAGAGCACTGCTCACGCGAGCGTCTCTTGGGTGTCTCTGTCACCGGTCAGTGGGATTGTCCGGCGGTACGCAAGCCCGGGGTCATGAAGAAACTCAAGGCTGAAGCTATCAAGATCAACAAGGAGTATGCCAAACGCTTCGGCATCAACGAGTCGACCGCCATCACTTGCGTCAAGCCGTCAGGTACATTGTCGCAAACTGTCGACTGCTCATCCGGTATGCACCCCCGCCATTCCAAGTATTACATCCGCCGTATCCGTATCTCCGCCACGGACGCTCTCTTCAAGATGCTCAAGGATCAAGGTGTGCCGTATTTCCCGGAAGTCGGCCAGACTATGGAGAACGCCACAACCTTTGTCCTGGAATTCCCGGTCAAGGCTCCTTCGGGCTCAATCTTCCGTGACGATCTCTCGGCCATTGAGCAGCTCGAATATTGGAAGATGGTCAAGGTGAACTACACCGAGCACAATCCGTCAGTGACGATCTCGGTCGGTGATGATGAATGGATCGCGGTAGCCAACTGGGTCTATGAGAACTGGGACATTGTCGGTGGCTTGTCATTCCTGCCTCGCGAGAATGCTGTATACAAGCTGGCCCCGTATGAGACGATTGATGAGAAGACCTACAAGGAGCTCGCCAAGCGTCTCGAACATGTGGACTATTCCAAGATCATCACTTACGAGAAGCAGAATGAGACTGATCTCAAGAAAGAGTTGGCTTGTGTCTCGGGTGTTTGTGATATCGTCTAGTCAGTAATTATTCCAGCAACAAAAAACGGGCCCGAGCGGCCTGTTTTTTGTTTGGAGGCTGGCCGTGTAGGAAGTCTCACACAGTGTGTCTTTCCGAAACTTGCTCGGTACCCCCCCCTGTGAGAAAATTGAGACATGAAAAAGTCTGGCACTCGAGCCTTCACCCTGATTGAGCTTCTGGTCGTTATTTCTATCATTGGTCTTCTGGCCAGTGTCATTTTGGTGTCCTTGAACAGTGCCCGCGACAAAGCATCAGTCGCCGCTACCATCGAATTCTCCACGACGATTGATCATTCCATGGGCGACACCGCGCTTGGCCAATGGAACTTCGATGAATGTAGCGGGAGTGTCGCCAAAGATTCATCTTTCTACGGATATAATATGACTCTCGTAGGTAGTCCAGCATGGTCAACTGATAGTCCTTATAATACTGGTTGTTCAATCAATTTTGTCACTAACCAATATGCTTATATACCCATAGCTCAAGCACCCCAATTAGCTAACATTTCAAGCCAAGTTACTGTCATGGGGTGGATCAAACTAACCAACTCCAATCCCGGCTGCTATAACTTCATATTTTCCACAACTAGTGATAGTCCCAATACAATAGGGTTCAATCTGGGCACTTATTGTGGTGGCCAACCGCTTTTTTACTTTTGGAATAGTGCCGGATACCATGGCGTAGCTAGTACAAACTTGAGTATTGGAACCTGGTATCATCTCGCTGGTACATACGACGGATCCACACTCAAGCTATATATCAATGGAAAGTTAGTTTCCAGTCTGGCCTATGTTGGCAGTATTGGCTCTCCTACCACTTTCAATCCAACCATCGGCGGACTGGCCAATTGTCCCACGTGTTCCGGTAATCGCGGTGAGATTATTGATAATGTCCACGTTTTCGGCTCCGCCATGACTGCCAGCCTTATAAATAAAATCTACCTCGCCGAACGATCAAAAGTAGAAAGCATCGCTTTCAAATAAAGACTGTCTCGCATGATTTTTCCTACATTTTAGAGACTGGCCAAATCAGGGAAGTGGGCTTTCTCAGCCAAATATATTTCTTTGATTTGGCTTGCTACCATCGCACTGCCAAAGAGATGAACATTGTCCAGTTCCTCGGCCCGCGGTGCGCAACCGGGACAATTGGCCAGAGCACCAATAGCCGGTGTGTATTTGCTCGGTGCCCCAACTCCGCCGTTATAAGCCAGGGTAGCCATCAGTTTGCCATTCAGATAGACACTCATGTTACTGCCATCATAGGTTGCCGCCACATGGTACCACTTGCCAACGGTTAGATTCAGATTGCCGTAGTTTCCGCCATACAGATTGACAACGCTACCATTCCAAATCTGAAAGTCGACATTGCCAGCGCCGTCTACGTCTAAATTGATACCATAATCCGGCCCCCAAATATCGCTGGCGGTAGAGAAGATGTAGTTGTATTGAGCGTTGGCCAGAGTTTTGACCCAGGCCATGATGGTGAAGGGGCCGGTTAGATTAACAATCTTGGGAGCATTAGGTAAAAAGGCGTACTGTCCACTATTAGCTTCGGCCAAGGCACAACCTGTGCTGTATGGAGTATCGGTAGTGTAAGTGGCCCCAGAAAGTGTGGCATCGTAACCATTGTATGAAGAATCTTTGGCTACGGTACCACTGCATTCATCGAAATTCCACTGACCCAGAGCGGTGTCGCCCATGGAGTGATCAATAGTGGTGGAGAATTCGATGGTTGCGGCAATTGAGGCCTTGTCCCGAGCACTATTCAGAGAGACGAGAATCACACTGGCGAGGAGACCAATGATAGAGATAACGACGAGAAGCTCGATCAGGGTGAATGCCCGAGCTGTTTTCATAGCTTCAATTCTAGCATATACATCCCGGTAAATAGGTTAATAATTCACCAGATAAGACCTCAGCTAGTCAGTTCCAAACAGTCCTAGAAGCCCTCAGGTAGTTGGCCTCGAGGACACGGGATTTTCCTGCTGGAAAATCCCTCTACACTCGCGCCAGTCGCGCTCGTGGGGTCCCCTCGACCAACTATCTGAGGGCTTTCAGGATTAACTAATCAGTGAATCAATACCAAAGCCCCATCAATAGAGTTTTTGAGAGACCGAGGACTGTCTGAGCGGAGCGGGAGCGTAGCGAGTTTCGCAGGGCTCTCAAAAACTACTATTGATGGGG
>JAJXVL010000010.1 GCA_021782175.1 bacterium | reverse complement strand
CCACTGGCGGTAGTAATACCGGCACTTTCGGCTTGCAGAATCCTCTCGACAAGAAGTTCAACAGTGTTGGTAGCTTGCTCTCCGGCTTTCTGGATATCTTCAGCTATCTGGTAGTCTTGTTGGCAGTCCTACTCATCATCTGGGTTGGCTTGCAATTCGTCCTGGCGCGCGGCAACCCGGATCGCATCAAAGAGCTCAAAGGTTGGCTCTTGTGGATTGTTATCGGAGTCGCTATAGTTATCGGAGCGAGGATCATTGTCTCGGCTGTTATCAATACGCTGAGTGCGACCGGCACAGTCAATCAGAGTGTGATCAACCAAGCCAACAATGCCCTGGGGAATTGAATCTCAGGCATTGTCAGAAGGAGAGTGCTGTTAGTCTATATCCATTAACCAAATAACATGAAAAAGAATTTATCGATCGTACTAGTTTCGGTTTCGCTCCTGGTTATGCCTATGTTGGCCTCGGCGCAGTTTGTACCTCCTACCAATCTGGGTCAGACCGGTAATACTCAGAGCAACGTTATGAATGGCAGTGGGGTTGGTTCGAGCATTGCCAATCAACCGACATTCAGCACTGCTGGTGTGACTAGTCAAGCTGTCACAAATTCTGGTAGTTCCGGTCCGACTCTGGCCACGATCATTTATCTGGTGATTGGTTATCTCAATCTAGCCATGTACTTGCTCATGGCTGTAGCGGTGGTCATGTTCGTGTGGAATGTCATCCAGTACTATGTCAAACCAAACGAAGATCGCAAACAGGCCGGTCTCTATGTGATGTACAGCTTGATCGGCTTCTTCGTGATTCTCTCTCTATGGGGTTTGGTCAATATCTTGAGCAACACCTTCAATCTTGGCGCCACCAGGCCGACTTTGAACAGTGTTACCAACGTTTTTCCATCGAACTAAGTCTTTGGAGTTGCAGATCGGTAATCCACAGCATTAGCTTCTATTCGAGTCTGGTTTCGTCTATAATTGACGGCAGTTACAGGTAATTTAGTAAACTTATTAATTCATTTAGTATGAAAAAATTCATCGCATCTCTCGCTTTCCTGACTCCGGCTACAGCCTTTGCCGCTCAGCCGATCACCGATGTCAACTCATTGACCTCCAAGATCACTGGTATTGGCAACACTATTATTGGCATCCTGATCTCTCTGGCGGTCATCTGGATCATCGTCAATGTGGTTCGATTCATCATGGCTAGCGGTGACGATCGTGCCGCTCATCGTGCCTCGATTCTCTGGGGTATCGTCGGTCTCTTCGTCATCTTGTCTATCTGGGGCTTGGTCAACATCCTCTCCGGTACCTTCGTGACCAACAATCAGGCGCCGATCCAGGATTTCCCGGTCAACCCGAATCCGATCCCGGTCCAATAAACTCTCGTTCCGGTATGTTCTCAGCTTTTAGTCTGGTACCGGTCGCTCAGGCCGCGGTAGACACCGCGGTTTTGGGCCAGACGCTCAACCCGATCATCACCTACATCATCGATCCATTGTTGATGTTGGCTTTTGCGGTGGCGGTGCTCGTCTTCACCTACGGAGTGATCCAGGTCATCATCCATGACACAGAGGCGGAGGAGCATGAAAAAGGGAAGAAGAGCATGCTCTATGGGGTGATCGGTATCTTCATCATGATCTCGGCCTGGGGCATCATCAATCTCGTAGCCAATACGGTCAAACAATTCCACTAGTTATCGTCGCTTGGCTGAGATTTCGAATCACATAAGGCAGGTTGCAAAAAAGAGCCGCAGGATATGAATCCGGCGGCTCTTGCGCTAACAAAGAACAAAGGACAAAGAACTACTGGCTCTGGGCGACCGTACCGAGTATGCCGGCCCTGTACAGGGCCAGTTGATACCAGTATGGGCCGGCCGGAGGTTTGCCGACGTACAGGCAGTACGCCAGCTTGGTCTCCGTCAGACCGTACCCGGCAACCAATTGGTAGCCCATGGTCTGGATCTTGGAGTCGATCGTGTCATGGGGTCTCTGTGGCCCGGGGTACACCGTATTCAGGTATACCCACTTGCCATCACCGCCGGTATATTTGACATACTGGCGAAATGGTACCGCTACGACAGGCGAGACCTTGATGTTCTCGCCTTTCATGTCGATGGCGGTGATCCGATCGATCCGCAGCGTCTGGACACCAGCGGCGACGATTGTGGTCTCGTTCGACGTCATGGGGACCACGGCTGCCGCGGTTGCCGGAACATCACCAACACTGGCGGTTGTCTTTCCCTGGTCTTTGCCACCGACCTGCATCGTGTTATTCCTGAGGTCATCAATGATCTTTTCGTACTTGACGAATCGATTTCTGACAACCAATATCACGGCCATAATCAACAAGATCACGACGCCAGCTTTGCGACTAGGAGCAGAGAAGAAACCACGACCTTTTTCCCTTTTGGTGGGGTCAGTGATGACCTCATCCTGCATAATTTCAATATCATCTGACATGATAGCCTCCTTATTTTTGTGGAATTCCAGTACCGGTGATGATGTGAATGTGTTTGGCATTCCCCACACCGGTGACATTGATGTTGTTATTGTTGTCAGAGACGTTGACGGGTGCCGCCAGTTTCTGGTTGGCGGCGATGTAGTTCAAGGCCACATTTTCTGGAACCTTGACGCCTCCTTGATTCAATGAGGCAATAGCCTCGTTAACTTTCGTCATGGTCTGCTTGAGCTTCATTGCCCTCTGATAATCAGGGTCAATGGTGAACTTGCAGGTTGGCTCGTTGGAGTACAGGGCGTAATCCCATTCACTGGGGTGAATTATCCCTTTACCTCCCCACAGAAGACGGAAACCTTCTTTGATTTTCTTTTGGCCATCACCTTCGGCCCGATTATTGTCAGTGGAGATTTGCGCGAACAAATCCTCCACCGTTATATTCTTGACCGCGACTTCGAAGAAGTTTTCGGCACTTTGCTGGAAAAAGTCCTTGGCTTTTTCCACACCCTGATTGATCAGGGTGATGATACACTCATCGGCTTTGATAACCGACAAAATGATTAGGAAACTGACCGTAACAGGCACGTTGTCTTGGGTGATGGTCTCGATCGAACCGCTAACTTTTGCCAAGCCACCTAGGTTAATGGCGTTTTTCTTGTATCGCCTTTCCCAAGGTAACTTGAAAATAAGTGCTGGCCCGTAAACCACTCGTAATTGTGAGAATGGATTACGGATCTTCATAACTTCTTCGATCGACATACCTTTTTGGGGCAGGTGTCTTTTCCTGAACTGACCCGTCTGGAAAGGGTTTTCCAAGACAAGGGCGTAGCCGCCGGCTAGGTAGATACAGAACATATCTCCCGTACTTGTGAAGCAGGATAGAAATGTCCAAATCACCGCGCCGGAAAAGTACGACCACCAGATAGCTGTCGGGAAACAGATCCAAATAAGCGTTCCCAAGGCAGCCCCTATGGCAATCTGTACTGCGATGAATTTCAAGAGATGTTTGTTCATCTTGCAACTTTCTCTTTGTGAACCACCACGCGGGAGCGGGGAAGTCCGGGTTTTGGTTGAAATTGTCAACGTGCATTCGGACGAACACACGACAATCTGTCTGACTAGTATGATAACACTTTTGAGGCTCTATGTCAAGGTAGGTTATCAGGTGGCAAATGCTATAATAGGCCCATTATTGCCCTTAAAATCTAACTAAAAATATGTCCAAAAAATGGGAATTGCCTGACAATCTCGCCACTCCTCTCGCGGTAATCCTCGGCGCTATTATCATCGCCGGCGCTGTCTGGTTCTCCGGCGGCAAGATTCCTTCACCCATGAATGGTAATCACGCGGTTGGTGTGCAGCCGGTGGTTGCGGTTGATTCGAGCAAGGTCGTCACGGCCGGCGAGCCTTTCATCGGCCAAGCCGACGCGCCACTCACCATCGCTTACTGGTATGACTATCAATGTCCTTTCTGTCACCAGAATGAGGAAACCGTCATGGGTCCGCTCATTCAGGATTATGTGAATACCGGCAAGGTCAGGATCATTTTCAAGGACAATGCCTTCCTCGGACCAGATTCGACCAAGCTGGCTCTGCTCTCGCGGGCGGTCTGGGAAATCGCTCCGGACAAATTCTATGCTTGGCACAAAGCCATCTTCGATCATCAGGGTCAGGAGAATAGTGGCTGGGCTACTGATGGGTTGGTTCTTTCGTTGAGCAGTGAGGTTCTCGGTACCAGTACTGCCGAGCAAGTCATCCTCGGGGCCGCCAAGAAGAGCACTACTTATCAGGCGCTGATTGATGCCGATCGAGAAGAGGCTCAAAAGCTTGGCATTACCGGTACGCCGGCGCTCATTATCGGTCATACGCTAGTGCCGGGAGCTCTGCCGTACGCGCAAATCAAAGCCGATGTGGAAGCGGCTTTAGCGGGGAAATAAAAATATAATAGTTGTAGGGAAGAAAGAGGCCCGACTTGCGTCAGGCCTCGAAGTGGAGGAGTAGTTGTTCAGACCCTTTGGGCGTGGGCCGAATTTGCGTGACAGGCTTCTGAAAGTGCACCAGCTGATGTGCCGCTTTCTGCTGTCTCACACAATTCGACCGTGCCTGCAGGGCCCGGGCAACTTTTGACTTGAGGTGGCGGAACCGTCCTCCGTATCTTTCGTTTACTACCGCGTTCAGGGCGGTGGCAAAGGAACGATTCATTCGCAGGAGCTCGACGACTTGGTCGCCGAGGGCTTCTACGAGATGGTTTTCCGGTTCAGTCACCCCTAATCGGGGGTACATATCAAAAAGCTTATGCCAGCATTATAGCACATATTATGAAATTGTAAATAGGTCAATTTCGGACTCCTGAATGACAAATAAATGACGAAAAAAGCCCGCCAAGATCCGAAGATCTGGCGGGCTTGCAAAGAACTAACGATGGCGATATCCGTTCCGAACACTGTTCGGATAGACCACCACCGGCCGATTGGGCAGGTTGTTCTGTATCGGCACCGTGGTGGGCTGTTGCCCGGACGGTTGTGATCCATAGTCCCACTGCCCGGTCCAGTGCGGGGGCGTGGACCAGCGCGGCGGCTGGGAATAGGTGTAGCCATTGTTACCGTAATTGTAGTTACGGTAACTCGGCCAGTTCCAACTCCAGCCCCAATTCCAACCGACGGTAGTGACCGTAGTTGGCCACTCACCGTAGCTGGTGAGCTCCCAGGGGTTGTAGTAGCGTTGTGCCCGCGTTTCCACAGGCACTACCACAACAACCGTTTTGGGCTCTGACACAACTTTGCAGTTGGTGTCAGTGGTTGTATCGGTCGTTCCCGGAGTATCCCACAAAGACCTCTGTGGGTGGAACCCCGGTGTTGAGTACAACACCATATCCCCGTCGCTGTCCCGTTTGGACATCGTGGCGGTTTCCGGCATGACAATCTTCTGATTGATCGTCGCCCCCGGCGAGTTCTGGATATTGTTCTCCAGAATCACCGAGGTGTTGCCGTTGCCGTGTTGGTTCACCTGCGGCGATGATTTGATCACCGCCTGGTGGTTGTCCTGGCTTACAGCCGAGACATCCACGATGGTGGTCGTGGGTGCCGGGGTGTAATACCAGCCACCGTCAGCGCTTTTTTGCTGCTCCGAAGGAACAGCGTTGAGCGTGGTTGAGGGTGGCTTTGAGACCGGAGGGGTCGGATTCGATTGAGGGGTAGGCGGAAGTACTTTTGGTACAGCCGTTTTGGGCGTGCTCGGTTCTGCAACCAAGCGACCCAAAATCCTCCCTTTATCATCGAACACGATCTCCTCACTGATCGTCGAGGTCTGTATGGGTGTGACCTGTGGCGGCACAGGTGCCGTCGCAGGTGCCGCTACCGGTGCCTTGCCCTCCCGGATCTGCTTCTGCAAGGCCTCGGCGGCCAGTATTCGATCGCGGTGTTACGTGTAGAGCGACACCACTTTTTCGAACCCGCTTTCGGCGATCTTGATCGGCTTGACCACGAGGTCCGGCCGGTCAATAAGCAGTATGAGAGTGCATATGATGGCCATGCCGATGACGATAAGTCCGAATCCACTGATTCTGGAACTCTTTCTCATCGGCACTTCGACCGTCGTGGGCACTGCGGGCTTTTTGGCGGGTTTGTCAGGAACTTTCCGGCGGCGCCGGAACATTCCTCCGATCCACTTGAAAACCACGCCGGTCTTGGAGAAAAATCTCCGCAGCCGGGAAGGTTTCTTTTCCTTCTTGTCAGGCTGAACTTTCTCTTCATCATCATGGGGGAGCATAGTTGCACCCTCCTTTCATTATTGGTTATGACCACTACAACTCTGTGTGGTCGGTTTTATGTCAAAAAACGCTTAACTCCAAAGCTTTTACAAAAGTAATAAGCTAGGAATCTTTATTCTAAATTATATAGTATTTTGCATACAAAGTCAATGGTGCCGGGGAGAGGAATCGAACCTCACAGATTGCTCTACATGCTCCTAAGGCATGCGCGTCTACCAATTTCGCCACCCCGGCAAATGTACTCCAAACAAGTCCATCACACCCCCGAAACCAATCATAACATTTCTGTGCGCCCAGATGGATTCGAACCATCGACCAATCGCTTAAGAGGCGAGTGCTCTACCAGCTGAGCTATGGGCGCAAGTGAGGATTCAAAGTACGAATGTTCCTATATTCGAAACAAAAAGAATATACCAGATTTTATCTGAGTCGGCAATGAGATTGATCACCAAAACTTCGCCAGACAAAAAGAAAACCGCGCCAGATGTGGCGCGGGTGAGACCCCTTTCTTGGTCTCTAGAAGGTTGAGTTGTCTGCCGGGTAGCGACGCTTGGGGTGAACCAAGTGCCACAGACCCTGACAGAGGTGGGCAAAGCCGACCAGACAGTCGGCGAAGTTGAGGTGGCGGCTGAGCTCGTCAGTCGGTTTTTCTCCGACATACAGAGCTGTTCCATGACGTCGTCCCACGATCATGTTTTCCTTTGCTGGTGGTTGTTGTGCTGGACCGCTCAAACCATAGCAGTTTTTGCGCCTTTAGTCAAAAGTGAGCCGTTAAAAGTTCCAAACATTCTCACAAAACCTCCGGGCACTTGAAAGTAAAAACGAGATATGCCATACTGTGCCCATGGTCAACCGCATGCGCGCTACGCGCTCACATCGCAACAATCGCCGCTCGCACCACGCCCTCGAGGCCGCGCGAGTTTCCAAGTGCGCCAATTGCGGCGCCGCCCATCGGAGCCATGCCATCTGCATGAATTGCGGTTGGTACAAAGGCCGCAAGGTTATTGACTTGGCTGCCCAGGCTACCAAGCGAGCCGCCAAGGCCAAGAAGCAGTCGGCCGAAACGAGCGCCAAATAGCCCTCGTAGTCAGGTGTTTGCTAGATAGTTCGTCAATATTCATGCGCTGATTGCTGATCCATCTGATCCATACCCGAAAGGTAGATCGTGTTGATGAGCAATCAAATCAAGCACATCTTTCGTATTAGCGATGTCAGCCCTTTATAAAAATCTATAGCCATGGCCAACCGTCATCTTTCCCGTTCGGTCGCTCTGCAATCACTCTTTGAGTGGGATTTTTGCAATCAAGATTCCGGTCAGATCAAGTCTATTACTACCCGCAATATCACCGAGTTTGCTCCGGGTATGACGGATACTTCCTTCGTCGATGAATTGATCGGTGGAGTTATTGCCAAGAAGCCCGAGCTAGACGCCATTATCGAGAAAGCCGCGCCAGAGTGGCCTATCGACAAGATTTCGCCGGTCGATCGCAATGTCTTGCGTCTCGGTCTCTATGAATTGCTTTTCGCTGATCGCGATGAAGTGCCGGCCAAGGTGGCTATCAACGAAGCCATCGAGCTGGCCAAGACTTTTGGGGGTGAAACCTCCGGCCGTTTCGTGAACGGCGTGCTCGGCGCGGTCTACAAGGAGCTCGGCGAGCCAGGCAAGGAAGCTGTACCAGCCAAGGACAAGAAGAAAATGCCCAATGTGCCATACGAAGATATGCCGGTCCAACATTTGGGCGGCGCGGTCGTCTATGCTCATGATGGCGAGGAAGTCTATCTGGCCTTCGTCCACGATGTCTTCGGCCACTGGACTCTGTCCAAGGGCAAGGTACCACCCGGCATTGAGCCGGCTGCCGGCACTGTAGCCAAGGTCAAGGAAGAGATCGGTCTGAATGTAATCATCAAGGCTGACTTGGGCGCCAATGAATATATCGCCAACGATCCGGAGCAGGGTAAAATTCGCAAACAAGTGCACTACTATTTGGCTGAAGCCGCTTTTGGCAATCTGACTTTGGCCAAGAAACCCGGTCTCGATGATGCCAAATGGTTCAAGCTCGCGGATATTGTTGAGCTCAACTTCTACAATGATATTTTGCCGATCGTGACCAAGGCCGTAACCATACTGACCCCGGCCGAAAAATAATTAAAATTTCTTACTTTCAAGACGATGACTGTCAATTTCGAATCATTAGCGGAACACCTCGGTGTGACTTTCGATGATATTTCGCTCTTGCGTACCGCCTGCACCCACCGCTCTTATCTGAACGAAAACAAAGGGGCGGGCTTGGAACACAATGAACGCATGGAATTCCTGGGTGACGCGGTCTTGGAGCTGGTAGTGACCAGTTTCCTCTATCGCAAGTATCCCAAGAAACCTGAAGGGGAATTGACCGCTTTCCGTAGTGCTCTCGTCAATACGGTTTCGCTCACCAAGACGGCCGAGCGCATCGGCCTCGGTGACTATATGCTCCTCTCACGCGGCGAAGCTCGTGATACCGGCCGTGCCCGGGCAGTCATTGTGGCCAATGCCGTAGAAGCTGTTATCGGCGCTATCTATCTCGATCATGGCTATGATGCCGCCGCCAACTTCATCGCTAGTCATATCCTGGAAACGATCGATATCGAGGAAATTGTGCGCAAGAAGACCTGGCTCGACGCCAAAAGCCGCTTCCAGGAAGCCGCTCAGGACAAGGCCGGCGTGACGCCAACTTACAAAACTCTCAAGGAAACTGGTCCGGATCATGATAAGCAATTCACGCTGGGAGTATTCCTGCGCGATGTCATGGTAGCGACGGGTAACGGCGCCTCCAAGCAGGATGCCGAGCAAAAAGCCGCCGAAAAAGCTCTGGAAATCAAGGGTTGGTAAGGTTTATCATGCTATAATACAAGGCATCTTACGCCATGTATCTGAAATCCCTGGAATTATCTGGCTTCAAGTCGTTCGCCAAGAAGGCGACGCTTTCTTTCACTTCACCGGTCGTCGGTATCGTTGGTCCCAACGGTTCCGGCAAGTCCAATGTGGCCGAAGCTTTTCGCTTCGTGCTCGGCGAACAGTCCATCAAATCCTTGCGCGGCAAGCGTGGCGAGGATCTGATCTGGAATGGCGCTGATCAGGGTGGCCGGGCCAACCGTGCTCATGTCAAACTGACTTTTGATAACAGTCGCCGTCTCTTTGCCGGCATTGATTTTGATGAGGTCTCGATCGAACGCGTGGTCAATCGAGACAACAGCAATGAATATCTCCTGAATGGTACCGCCGTGCGCCTCAAGGATATTGTGGAACTCCTCGGTTCGGCTCATATCGGCGCCACCGGTCATCACATCATCTCCCAGGGTGAAGCGGATCGTATCCTCTCGGCCAATATTCGCGAGCGCCGCGAAATGGTCGAGGACGCCCTTGGTCTCAAAGTTTTCCAATGGAAGAAAAGTGAAAGCTTGAAGAAGCTCGAACGCACTGAGGAAAACATGAAGCAAGTCGAATCGCTCCGTCGTGAAGTGGCGCCGCATCTGCGCTTCCTCAAGAAACAAGTCGAAAAAGTCGAACGCGCCGAGGAACTGCGCCGGGAGCTCACGGAGCTCTATCGACATTATTTCGCGACCGAAAAAAACTATCTCTCCAGAGAAAAGGCCCGTTTGACCGCCGAGCTCCAGGCTCCCGAAGCGGAGATGCGAGCTCTCGAGCAAGCTTTGGCTGCAGCCAAACAAACCTTGGCGGCTTCGCAGAAGCGCGATCATCAGAGTGACGCTGTGGTAGCTATCGAGAGCGAACTCTCGAACTGTCGCAATGAGAAGGATTCCGTCGGTCGTGAGCTCGGTCGGCTCGAAGGCGAGATCAGCGCCAATCGCCGGACTATCGACAAGGAACGCGAGAAGCAGAAGCGTGATGAATTCAAGACTGTTTACCTCAAGGATGTCGAGGAAGCCGTGACGGCTCTGGCGCCCCTCTCGACTCTGACCAATCCGCGCGAACTTTTCGAGCGCATCATCACCGAACTCAAAGCTTTCATCACCAAGCATCGCGGAGTGACCGAAACTTCCCTCATCGGTGAAGCCGAGAAAGAGATCAGTCTGCTCATGACTGAGAAGAACAAACAGGAAGAGTACTGGCACAAGATAGCCCAGAAGGAGGCAGAGCTGGTCAAGCGCTATGACGAATTGCAAAAAGCCATCGAGAAGGAGAAGGACACTGACCGTGAGGCCGAGAAGGAAGTCTTCCGCATTATCGCCCGAGAAAATGAAGTACGCAGTCAGCTCACCGGTTTGAGAAATGCTCTGGAAACGATCCTTCAGGCTACCCAAGCCTGGGAGCGGGAATTGGCTGAAGCGGCGCAGATTTGCGGTCGGGAAGCGGTCGCCTATGAAGCTTTGGAGAGTGCCCTGGATCATTCGGCTGGTCTTGACCGAGCCGCGGAGGCTGATACTCGCAAACGTCTAGAACGCTTGAAAATCCGCCTGGAAGAAGCCGGAGCTGGTGGTGGCGCCGAGGTGCTCAAGGAATATCGTGAGACCGAGGAGCGTGATGCTTTCCTGGCGCGAGAGCTGGAAGATCTCACCAAGGCCAAAGCCGAACTCCAGCAGCTCATTGGTGAGCTCGAAAACCGTATTGATTCAGAGTTCAAACAGGGTATTCAGAAGATCAACGAACAGTTCGGCAAATTCTTCGTGCTTATGTTCGGCGGCGGCAAAGCGGAATTGTCAGTCGTGAGGGAAGTACGCCGCCGGCGCAAGAGCGACGAAGAGGAACTCTCAGAGACTCTCTCTGGTGAGGTTGGTAGTGATGGCGAGATGACTCTCGCTGAGGAAGAAGTCGAGGCTGACGGTCCGGAAGGTTTGGAAGTCAATGTCAGTTTGCCGCGCAAGAAGGTCAAAGGCCTGATGATGCTCTCCGGTGGTGAACGCGCTCTGACCTCGATCGCTCTACTCTTCGCTATTTCTCAGGTCAATCCGCCGCCGTTCATCATTCTGGATGAGACTGACGCGGCGCTCGATGAGGCCAATAGCCGCAAATACGCCGATATGATCGAGAGTCTGTCGGAGCGTTCGCAATTGATCCTCATCACTCACAATCGCGAGACTATGTCGCGTGCCGGGGTGCTCTATGGCGTGACCATGGGTGCCGACGGGGCTTCGAAGTTGCTCTCCATCGCTTTTGAAGAGGCCGTCAAGGTGGCCAAATAGTCGAGCTCATAGGGTAGAGAGATTGTACAAAGGCTGTGACATATTGGCTTTTTTTGTAGTTCAGTATAGACTGGAGACATATGGATCATCTATCAAAACAACAAATCGTCCTCCTGGCCATCCTGATCTCCTTCGTGACCTCGCTAGCTACGGGTATTGTCACGGTTTCGCTCATGGATCAGGCCCCTTCTGGGGTCACCCGGACCGTCACGCAAGTTATCCGAGAGACAGTGGCTAGTGCTGTGCCGGCCTCCGGCGCTACTTCCACGGCGGCTGTCTCTATCGCCGTCAACGATCAGGTTGCCAACGCGGTTTCGACAGTAGTGCCTTCGATTGTCCGTTTGCGCGATGGTGATACCGGCCCGGTGACAGGTATCGGTCTCTTTGTTTCTAGTCAGGGTCTGATTATGACCGACAAGAGTATCATGGACAAACTGAACAACCCGGAAGCTGTCTTTGCCGATGGTACGGCGATGCCCGTGTCCGTGGTTCGCTTCCAGATCGCCGGTGATATTGCTTTCCTGGCGCCGGCGCGCACTTTTA
This sequence comes from bacterium, assembly GCA_021782175.1. GTDB lineage: Bacteria > Patescibacteriota > Minisyncoccia > Phycocordibacterales > PALSA-1337 > C7867-002. The sequence goes on along the minus strand of JAJXVL010000010.1, from coordinate 2,436 downwards.
GCAAGACTGTCAAACCGATCACTTTTGCCGATCCGGCCCAGCTCGGCTCTACTGTCTGGACTTTGACCGGTACTTCGACTCTGACTCTTTCCCAAGGTATCGTGAACGAACTTGCCCCGGCTGCCAACACCCCCTCGAACTGGCCTATCATGAAAACCTCGATGGCTGGTCAGATGGTTTTGCCGGGAGCGCCACTCTTCAATGCCGTTGGACAGGTAGTCGGCATGGAAACCAGCACCCTCTCTGGTGGTAGTAATGCGGCTTATTATCCGGTGGCCGCCGCCCAGGCTGGGGTACCGCAAAATTAAGCTTTTCCTAGACGAATGTCTGCTCTCGTGCTCTGGGATTGCTAGGCGTGCACCCGTAGATTTGCCCGGAGCGTATTTCTGTATTATTATTTGGAGTATCCCAAAACTATGCCTCCCATCAACAAACTCACTACCAAAGCCCGTGAAGCCCTGAAAAGAGCCCATGAACTAGCCATTGAACGCGGTCAGAACCACGTCAATCCGGTCCATTTGCTCTGTGCTTTGATCTTGCAAGAAGAGAGCATGGTGGCTTCTATTCTGGATAAATTGGAGGTGGATACGCCCGTTCTCACGGATATTGTTCTCGAGCATATTGAGGCTCCAGAGGGTACCAACGTGCTGTCGCCTTCATATCAGATTTATCTCACACCGGATCTGGCTCAAATTCTCGACAATTCATTGCGCGTGGCCGAACAGCTCAAGGATGAGTTTATCTCCACGGAGCATCTCTTCTTGTCTATTTTCGATATTCCATGTATTGCTCGTGATATTCTGGCGCGCTTCAAGATCGAACGTGAAGCAGTGGTCAAGATCATCGATGAGCTCAAGAAAAATCCTCAAGCCAAGGATGCCGAGCCGTCCAAGAAGTTCCGCGTGCTCTTCAAGTATGCTCGCTCACTGACCAAGCTGGCCCGCGAGAATAAGCTCGATCCGGTCATCGGCCGTGACAATGAGATCATGCGCATCATCCAGATCCTCTCGCGCCGCACCAAGAACAATCCGATTCTGATCGGTGAAGCCGGTGTGGGCAAAACAGCCATTGTCGAAGGTTTGGCTCTGCGCATGTCACAAGGTGATGTCCCGGAATCACTCAAAGACAAAGAACTAGTTTCGCTCGATCTGGGCCAGCTCATCGCCGGCACCAAGTACCGCGGTGAATTCGAGGAACGTCTCAAGAATATCTTGAAGGAAGTCGAGCGCTCCGAAGGCAAAATCATCCTTTTCGTGGATGAGATCCACACTCTGGTGGGTGCCGGCGCTTCGGAAGGCTCAATGGATGCTTCCAATATGTTGAAGCCGGCTCTGGCCCGCGGCGAATTGCGAGCGATCGGCGCTACCACTCTCAAGGAATATCAGAAATACATCGAGAAGGATCCGGCCCTGACGCGCCGTTTCCAGCCGGTCTTCGTCAACGAGCCTTCGACCGAGGATGCCATCGCTATTTTGCGTGGCCTCAAGGAAAAATACGAAATGTTCCACGGTGTACGCATCACTGACGACGCCATCGTGGCCGCCGTCAATCTGGCCAGCCGTTATATCACTGACCGCTTCTTGCCGGACAAGGTGGTAGATCTCATCGATGAAGCCGCTTCTTCGCTACGTATTTCGCTCGAGAATATGCCGCCGCAACTGGAGGAAACTCATCGCAAAATCATGCGTTTGGAAATCGAGAAGGAGGCCCTGAAGAAAGAAACGGACAAAACCGCCAAAGCTCGCATGGTCAAGATCGAGCAGGAAATCGCTGATCTCAAGGAAGCCACGGCCGAACTGGAGCTCAAGTGGAAGAATGAAAAAGAGACCATCACTGATCTGAAGCGCATCAAGAAAGAGTTGGAGACTCTGCGTATCGAAGCTGATGCCGCGGAGGCCAGAGCTGATCTGGCCAAGGCCGCCGAGATGCGCTATAGCCGCATTCCGGCCCTGGAGAAAGAACTGGAGCAGAAGAGCAAGCGTCTGAAGAAGCTGCAGTCTTCGCGCCGTATTCTGAAGGAGGAGATCACCGCTGAAGATATTGCCGGTGTGGTTTCGCGCTGGACGGGTATTCCGGTCTCACGCATGTTGGAGTCTGAGGCTTCGAAGCTCACACGCATGGAGGAGGAGCTCAAGCATCGGATTGTCGGCCAGGACGAAGCCGTCTCCAAGATTGCCGATACTATCCGTCGTTCACGTGCAGGCATCGCTGATCCCAACCGGCCGATCGGTTCCTTCATCTTCCTCGGTCCGACCGGTGTCGGCAAAACTGAGCTCACCAAAGCTTTGGCGGAATTCCTTTTCAACGATGAGAAAGCGCTGATTCGCGTGGATATGTCAGAGTTCATGGAGAAACATTCCGTCTCCAAGCTGATCGGCGCGCCACCAGGCTATGTCGGCTACGATGAAGCCGGCGGTCTCACGGAGACTGTGCGCC
>JAJXVL010000053.1 GCA_021782175.1 bacterium | reverse complement strand
AGCGGAGCGGGAGCGTAGCGAGTTTCGCAGGGCTCTCAAAAACTACTATTGATGGGGCTAAAGGTTTCAGGATGTTCTAAGTGGAGTTCCCACTAAGGGTACAACTACTCTCAGACAAACAACCTGTTCTCCAACAAGCTCTCTCAATGAGCCAATGACAACGCTCTGACATTCTGGAACCCAGCCGCCTGTAGAGCATCGAGCGCTCCGCGCATTGTGACTCCCGTGGTGATCACATCGTCGATCACGATAAGTGGTAGGGAACTCTTGTTGGGATCCGCCCGCAATATGATTGCCGCTGACTCATTCACCGCGAAGAGATTCCGGCTTGCTGAGATTCTCTCCGCTCGATTCTTCTGAGCTTGTTTCCTCGTGTGGTGGACCCGTTTCAGTAGAGTATTATCGACCAAGAAAAGATTTTGTTTGTCGAATTGCTTCATGGCCTCGAGCATGAGCTCGCATTGATTGAAGCCTCGTTCGCGTCGCCGTCTGGCTGTGCTTGGTAGGGGAATGACAATAGCTCCCGTGCCGGGTAGGGCCCGATAGAGAGCCAGGCCCGCTACGGTCGCAGCCCAAGCGGCCTTCTTGTATTTGAGGCACCAGATTGTCTGAGAGACCTCCGGATATTTGTAGGCCCAGAGCGAATGTGCTTCTGGCAGAGGTACTACCAAGCCACTATAATCAGGCGCTTTCGGCCAAGCCAAAAGTGCCGCTTCGGGAGGAAGCGTGCGGAGGCGCTGCTCGGTTTCGTCCAGAGGGAACAGCGCTTCGATGATTGTTTCACCGATGAGCCGCCAGAGAGACATGTGGCAATAGTATACAGCAGTTTTCTGCGCGAAATCTGCTATAATGGAACATATGCCTGGTTTCCTCGCATCCTTTTTCAAAAAGAAAGAAGCTAGTGTCTTGGGCGTAGACATCGGCTCTTCGGCTATTAAGGTTGTGCAAATCAAGAAGAAGCACGGTCGGGCTGTCCTCGAGACTTATGGTGAATTGGCTCTAGGCCCCTATGGTGGCCTAGAAGTGGGTCGTGCCGTTTCAGTACCGGGAGAAAAAATGGTTGAGGCCATCAAGGATCTTTTGCGTGAAGCCAAGACTACTACCACGGTCTGTGGTGCCGCCCTGCCACTCTCCTCCAGTCTGATCACTTTCATTTCGATCCCCCCGGTACCGGACAAGCAGGTTGGAGATGTGGTTTCGATCGAGGCCCGCAAATACATCCCGGTGCCGCTATCGGAAGTTTTCCTAGACTATTCCATCATTCCCAAGGAAGATACTTATGTCAGTCAGGATGAATCAACCAAGACCGAGAAGCAGAATCGTGATGTCCTAGTTGTAGCTATCCACAACCAGTATCTCTCTGATTATCAGGGAATCATGGCTGGCAGCGGCCTGCAGCCCAACTTCTATGAGATTGAAATTTTCAGTTCTATCAGAGCGGTGGTCGATCAAGGTGTAACGACGGTGATGATCATTGATATGGGTGCTCGTTCCACCAAGTTATATATCGTTGAACGCGGTATTCTGCGTGCCTCACACATCATCAACAAGGGTAGTCAGGATATCACTCTCGCCATCTCCAAGGCTCTGGCTATTCCTGTCAATGAGGCGGAGCTCCTGAAGCGCAGCCATGGGCTCAAGGGTGGCCCGGAATACAAGGAATTGGCGGAAATCATCACCGTCAATCTGGATTACATTTTCTATGAAGCCAATGCCGCTCTACTCAACTATCAGAAGAAGTACCAGAAGAATGTTAGTCAGGTTATCTTGACTGGCGGGGGAGTCTTGCTCAAGGGTTTCGTTGATCTGGCCAAGATTAGTTTCCAGACCAATGTGGTCTATGCTGATCCTTTCGGCAAACTGGAGACACCGGCCTTCTTGGCGGAAGAGTTTGCCACCGCTGGTCCGGAGTTTGCCGTAGCTATCGGTGCGGCCTTGCGCCGTCTGTCGGAAATGGACTAGGCGTTATGCACAGCTTCTAGATTGGCGGCTTCTGTTATAATAAGTCCGAGTCTGTCATCCATTTTATGGAAACTAAATTTCAAACATCTTTTATCCCCAAGCGTCCTTCGGTCATCCCGTCTCCTTCGGGTATGCCCGAGAGCAATCTCGCCAGCCGAGTCAATGCGGCCGCTTCAGCTGGTCGCAGTATCCTCATGATTATTGCCATAGTCGTCTTTGGTGCTTCGATTCTATCCGCCGCTGGCGCCTATCTCTGGAAGGAATACCTGATCTCGGCCCAGAATACTTACAAACAACAGCTATCTGTCAGGGAACAGCAGTTCAATATCGACCTGATCTCGCAACTCAAGGAAGAGAGTATCAAACTCTCCACGGCCAAGCAGTTGCTAGCCAATCATTTGGCCTTGTCGCAGATTTTCAGCATCGTTGCCAGGCTCACGGCCGAAAATGTCCGTTTCCTCAGTATGGATATCACCGCCCCGAAGTCTCCGGGTGGTGATCTGTCTCTGACGCTGTCTGGTTACGGCAAGGATTTTAGCGCCGTGGCTTTCCAGTCTGATGTCCTTGGTCAGCTTGATCAGTATGGTCTGCGCAAGATCGTCAAGAATCCGATCATTTCCAATCCGGCCCTGAATCAGTCCGGCACGGTTGCCTTCGGCTTCACGGCCAGTATCGATCCGAGCAGCTTGTCCTATGCCAACAAGCTCGCCGCATCCGCCGCGCCGTCAGCTAATGCTTCGAGCACTACTCCATAACCACCATGAATCGCAATCTCACCTCACTAATCTTGATCGCTCTCGGCGTTGGTCTGTACTTCACCTTTACTTCAGGTCTGCTTTCTGACGCTCAGGCTGTGCGAAATATTAATCTGCAGTATGCTTCAGCTCTCAACAATGCGGCTACACTGATCACGGCTCGTGACCAGGTCTTGAAGCAATTCAACAGTATTGCTCCGACAGATCAGGATCGTTTGGACAAGATGTTGCCGAGCACGGTCGATAATATCCGTTTGGTGATTGATCTCAACAACGTTGCTCTCCGACATGGTTTCTCTCTGAACTCCATCAAGGCCGGCGCGGCTGAAGGCTCCAACGCCAAGGCTGGTGCCACGACCTTGCCGGCACCAGCCGCGCCGGCTGGCCCGGCGCGG
>JAJXVL010000052.1 GCA_021782175.1 bacterium | reverse complement strand
AAAGGATGGCCAAGAAGACATGGCCACGATCTCGCCGGTGTTGGGGTCCATAATGATGCCGCCAACCACATCGCCATGCCAAGTGTCTTCTGTTTGGAGGATCATTTTTTCTAGATAAGTTTGGACTGTTGGCTCGATGGTGGTCACGATATCGCCTGGCCGGCTAGTCGAATCGCTGTTACCACCGAGAGCTGTGCCCAGACCAGCGAAAATTTGCGCAAAAATATTACTGGAGGAACCGAGAGATGGTCTATAGAGGATGCCGTCATATGATCTTTCCAAACCATATCGTCCGACCATATCCGCGGAAGCCGCATCCTGGCCCAAAATGCCGATCTCGTGAGCCGCCAGGGAGCCGCCCGGATAAGCTCGCCAGATTTCCGGAGTCACAAAGATGCCCGGCAATTTCAGAGCGGCAATTGATTTGCCGGTAGCGCTATCTAGATGATGCATCAATTCCTCATACGGATCATGGGCCTTGGCGGCCTTGGCCATGAAGTCAGTCCGGTCAAGCGAAACATATTGCGTCAGGACTTCATATTCCCCAGAAGGATCAACGATCTGTTTGGGATTCATGTAGAGCAAATAGCCGCTCTCCACGCTGGCGGCGGCTGTTTCCGTACCATCCTTGCTGTCGAAGAAGATCGTACCGCGATCGAAGAGCGCCGCCGCCGGTTTGTCATATTGAGCCGCGGCGCGAGCAGCGAGAGCCGTATGATCAAGCACTGAGAGACGATAGAGCGCTATGCTCAAAACCAGCCCGACGAGCAAGACGGCCAGACCGGCAAAACGAGTTCGGAGGCGTTGTTTAGAATTCATGACCGGCAGCAGCCAAGACACCAGCGGCTGCACTCGGTGAAGGCTGGATATAGGCCGTGACTTCCCCGGCCGTGAGTCCATAGTCAGCCATCATATCGGGAGTAATCGAGCGAGACATGCCCAAATAGGTGCTGTCTAGTTTATTCAAATCGCTAGAAAGCATAGCGATATGGTTCTCCAACTTCTCCACAGCTACCGTGCGCGAAACTACTACATAGACTTGGATGGCATAGAAGACCATCAGGGCGGCAGCCGAAACAAGCATAGCCAAGGCCAGCTTGGATCGGTATTCATTGGCTAAGTTGTAGGTTTGGACGATAACTTTGGTCATAATAGTTGGAAAAAATTAAAAATTGATAATAGGAACTAGTTTTTGGTAAAAACGCGTAATTTGGCACTGCGTGCTCGCGGGTTAGCTTCCAGCTCAGCAGCCGAAGCCACCAGCGGGCGCTTGGTCACGATGCTCAGACTGCCGAGCGCTTCAGCTTGGCGGCCGAACTCCTTGACCAGGCGATCTTCCAGGCTGTGGAAGGAAATAACAGCCAAGCGACCACCTGGTCGGAGGACTTGCAGACTCTTGCTGAGACCTTCCTTCACCGCCGAGAGTTCATCGTTGACGGCAATACGCAAGGCCTGGAAGGTCCGCGTAGCCGGATGGACCCGACCGCGGCGATAGAAGGCCGGCACGGCGAGCTTGATAAGCTCCGCCAATTCCCCCGTCGTCTGCAAAGGCTTCTTGAGACGATGATTGATGATGGCTCGCGCGATGCGTCTGGCATAACGTTCCTCACCATAGGCGAAGATGACATTGGCGATGTCTTCCTCACTCCAGCCGTTGATGATATCCGCGGCCGTGAAAGGATGTTTGCTCGGCTCACCCATGGTCATTTGCAGAGGTTCATCTCGTTGGAAGCTGAAGCCTCGGCCGGAAGTTTCGAGCTCATCCGAGGAAATTCCCAGATCGAGGAGAATCATGTCGACTGCCCCGATGCCATGTTTCGCTAGCACTTGATCCACAGTACGAAAATCGGCTTGTTCGAAAATGGCTAGTTTGGCTAGACCGCGCAATTCTTGTTCCGCTCTCTCGATAGCGACAGGATCGCGATCGAGACCGAGGAGATTGAGTCGCCCGACCAAAGCCTGAGCCACCGCTCGCGCATGGCCGCCGCCACCCAGGGTGCCGTCGACATACCACGGCAGTCTGTCGCCTGAATCTCGGAGACTGGGAGCTTCGGTGAGATTTTGGACTACTGTATGTAAAAGAACCGGTTGATGAATGCTTCTCATACCTTACTGCACGCCGGCCTGACCGAGCTTCTCGGCCAATTGATCGGCCTTGCGCTCGATAGCGGCGCGATACTCCTGCCACACTGCTTCATCCCAGAGTTCGGCACGATCACGAACGCCGAGGAAGACCACCTTGGTCTTGAGCTTAGCGCGCTCGCGCAAATGTTCCGGAATGAGCATGCGGCCGACTGCATCAACCTCGACTTCAACGGCTCCTCCGAGGAGGAAACGGTTGAAGCCTCGGTTGTCCGCCTGCAGTATCGAAGACTCACCCGCCGACAAGTGCCCGGAGATGCGATCCCATTCCTTCACCGTGAAGATGAAGAGACAGGAATCTAGTCCAGGCGTAACTACCACCGTCTTCCCCATTTCCTTTCGGAATTTGGCTGGAAGAGAGAGGCGGTTCTTGTCATCGATAGTATGGCGGTATTCTCCGATGAGCATGATTTGCCCGTGGGGAGAGATGATGGTCGGAATGATCGTTTGATTATTCTTACCACTTCTTCCCACTTGATGGATATTTTACTCCACTTCCCCACAAAAAGCACCAAATATAGGGGTGGATAAGTTGTGGATAAGAATAGTTAGCTCATAAATAGTAGTTTCTCGGAGAACAAGTTGTCTGTCGGAGAGTAGCTGTACCCTTAGTGGGAACTCTACTTAACTTAATCGCACCCAGACCTTAGCCCCATCAATAGTAGTTTTTGAGAGCCCTGCGAAACTCGCTACGCTCCCGCTCCGCTCAGACAGTCCTCGGTCTCTCAAAAACTCTATTGATGGGGCCTTGTATTGGATTTACTGATTAGTTAGTCCTGAAAGCCCTATAATCCTAAGAGGGACTTCAATGTTCGGTCGAAAGGACCCTGCGAGCGCGACTGGCGCGAGCATAGAGGAAATTCCCAGCAGGGAATTTCCGTGTCCTGGAGACCGAACATTGAAGTCCCCTTGAGGATTCGAGGGCTATTCGAGTTCAACTACTTGAGGGCTTCTAGGGCTTATCTGGTGACTTACTAACTTCTTGCTCAGTACCCCCCCTGTGAGATAATTGAAAATATGAAA
>JAJXVL010000001.1 GCA_021782175.1 bacterium | reverse complement strand
CGCTCAGGAAAAAGCTGTTTTCGCTGAGATTGAAACTCTGCTCCACTCGCTCGGCGGCGTAGTTGTCGAAGATGATTTCCTCGGCCACATCTCCCATGACAAAATTTTGCAGAACAATATCCACTTCCTCCTGGTAGTTGGCGAACCTTTCAGGAAGATCAAGGAAGACGACGACTTCCGTCATCGCTGGCATGTCAACGAAGCCCTCTCCAAACAAGTCGAGGATGCACTGAAGAAGCTCTACGCCGGTCTCTCATCCGAAGACCTCCTTCCAGAATCAGAGATGGTCAACCGTCTCCTCCAACACCTCGAATCAGTTTCGGAGCGTTACAAGAATCAGGAGATCGTCAAACGCTGGCTCGCCATTTCCAAGAAGGTCGGCAAGAACTCCCTCGGCGATTGGGGAGCGACTGACTCGGCCAATATTCACACCAAAGGTGTCCGTGATTACGCCTTCCTGGTCATCCGCAAACACGGCTCACCGATCCACTTCCGCGACGTTGCTAAGCAGATCGAAAAGATGTTCAACAAGAAGGCCCACATTGCCACAACTCACAATGAGCTCATCAAGGACAAACGCTTCGTCCTGGTTGGCCGTGGCCTCTACGCTCTGGCTGAGTGGGGTTATGCGCCAGGCATTGTCCGCGATGTCATCAAGAGCGTCATCGAGAAGAACGGCCCGCTGACCAAAGAAGAAGTAATCGCCAAGGTTATGAAAGAGCGTTATGTCAAAGAGAACACCGTAGCCGTCAATCTGCAGAATCCCAAATATTTCAAGCGCCAGAACGATGGCAAGTACGCGGTAGCCGCCTAAATAATCTGCTATAATAATGGCGTCATGACCTACGCCGATATTGCGAGTCTGCTTGGCAATCTTTTCCATACGGATTTGTGGCCGACGGTTTTGCATTACACTATCCTCTTGTCGCCAATTGCCCTAGCCGTCATCATGGCCAGGCTCTTTTGGGATATTTGGGTGCGTTATGTGAGACTCAAGAATTTTTTGAAGTTGAAATATACTTTGCTGGAGTTGCGTTTGCCCAAGGACACCTGGAAATCGCCGTTGGCCATGGAAACTGTCTTGCAGGCTATCCACAACACCGCTGATGGCAATTGGTACGGCCAATACTGGAAAGGTGATACCAGACCGTGGTATTCCCTGGAAATCATCTCCATCGAAGGTCAAGTGAAATTCATGATCTGGACTGAGGATCGACGCAAACAGAACTTGATGTCGGCACTATATGCTCAATATCCCGGCATCGAAATCACCGAACGTACCGACTATGCCAAGGAAGTCCAATTCGACCCCAAGATCTGGAAAGTTTGGGCCGCGGAGTTCGAATGCACCAAGCCTGACCCTTATCCCATCAAGACCTATATTGATTACGGTCTGGACAAGGACCCCAAGGAAGAATTCAAGATTGATCCGCTCACTCATACCATCGAATGGTTGGGCAGTCTGAGACCCAATGAACAAGCTTGGTTCCAATTCATCGTGCGTGCTCACAAGAAAGAGCAGCACAAGAAAGGCACCCTCTGGGGCAAAACTGACCGCTGGAAAGATTTGGCCCAGGAAGAGGTAAACAAAATCCTCATTCGTGACAAGAAAACCAAGGTAGCCGGGGAAGTCAATCCGGATACCGGCTTTGCCAAACTACCCACGATCTCTCATGGAGAACAAGAGGTAGTCAAAGCTCTGGAGCGCAGTGTGACCAAAATGCCTTTTGATGTTTGTATCCGAACCATGTATATCGCCAAGAAAGAATCTTTCGATACACCTTTTGGTATCGGCGGTATTATTTCCTGCCTGAAACAGTTCAACACGGAACACTTGAATGGCTTCAAACCGAGCGGCAAATGGACCTCCAAAGTTTCTGATTATCCCTGGCAGGACTACCGCAATATGCGCCGTAACTATATTTCCAAGGCTGCTCTCAAGGCCTACCGTCGGCGTTCCGCTTTTTATCCGCCATTCCAGAATTCCAAAGTAGTCGTTCTGAATACTGAGGAATTGGCGACTATTTACCACTTCCCGGGTACAGTCGCGGCTACGCCTGGCTTGGAACGCGTCCCGTCCAAGAAGGCCGAAGCGCCGAGCAATCTGCCAATCTAATATGGATAAACGACTGTTCATCACCATCCTCGCTGGTTTGGCGGTTGTGGCCGCTATTTTTGGTGTGGTTGGGGCCTCTATTTCGCCGCTCAATTTTCCAGGCCAGACTGTTGTAAACATTGCTCCCGGTACTACTCTGAGCCAGACGGCCGACTTACTCGAATCAAAAGGTTTGATCAAATCAACCTGGATGTACAAAATATACGCAGTACTTATCGATGGCGGTACCCGAGGGGTCAAATCAGGACAGTATCTTTTCGATAGTCCACAGTCGGTTTTGCGCATTGCCTATCGAACCACACATGGCCTAGAAGGGTTTCCTTTGGTCAAGGTAACTATTCCCGAAGGAAGTAGTTCTGTTGATATCGCCAAACTAATCAAGAAAAGCATACCCGGATTTGATAGTGATACTTTCATCACGATAGCCAAGAAAGATGAGGGGTACCTCTTCCCGGATACTTATTTCTGGCCAACCAACGTCACACCCAACAAGGTGGTTACTGACATGCAGACTATTTTCCAAAACAAACTAGCAACAATCAACGATGTGATCGGACACTTCGACCAGCCACTTTCCCAAGTGATCAAGATGGCTTCCATCGTTGAGAAAGAGGCTACTTCGAGTACTGACCGCAGGATTGTGGCGGGCATTCTCTGGCACCGTCTCACAAGCGGCATGGCTCTGCAGGTTGATCCGCCTTTTGCTTACTTCCTGAACAAACCACTGGATCAATTGACCTTGGATGATCTCAAGACCGCTTCACCATACAACCTCTATCTGCATACAGGCTTGCCACCCACGCCGATTGATAATCCTGGCTTGGACGCTATCCTAGACACTGTCCAGCCGACCAATACGCCATACTGGTTCTACCTTTCTGGCAAAGACGGTGTCATGCACTACGCTACGACACTGGAAGGACATAATGCCAACAAGGCCAAGTATCTCAACTTATGAGTACAGAGCAGGAAAAAATAAGGGTCATACATTCTCTTGTTATTGTTAAGGCTATGTTCATGCGTGGGTCTGATTTTGCAAAAAATACAAGCTCTACTATCGATAGACTATTAGCGATACACTGTTTTGATAATTCAGTGGAAATGGTAATGAAAATATTTGTAGATTATAAAAAAATATCATTACCAAAAGATAAAAATAATAACCCAAAGAAACATTGGGAATACTACGATTTATTAAAAAACTTGGAAAAATTACCGACAAGTTCAAAAATTGGAAATTTACACGAAGAGAGGAATAATGTTCATCACCGCGGTGATGTGCCTTCATTTGAAACTCTTATTAAATATCAAGGGTACACTGAAGATTTCCTAAAAGAAGTTTTTTCAAAGGAATTTGAAACGTGTTACGACACTTTATCTCTAGCAGATCTTATAGATATAAATGATATAAGAGTGAAGGTTAAGGAAGCCGAATCAGCATTTAATGAGACGCGGTATAACGACTGTGTAGGAAGATCTGACGAAGCCTTACAAACAGCAGTATTTGATGGGCACCGCATTGTAGAATTAGCAGGAAAACTTACTGGTTATTGGGGAGGTGGCGGCGAGAGTAATTTTAGTAAAATAATCAGAGACGACTATTCTAACAATTATAACGAGGAAACCTATAAAAAACTTGCTGCGGATGTTTCAAAATCATTTCTTCAACTCGGACAAGCTTTAAGCACATCTCAATTTCTTGATGAATACAGGATAGAATTTATTAAACATAGACAACGTGTAGATCTATTATCTGAAAACATAGTGCTAGATAAAATAGAAGCGTTGCATTCTCTCAATTTTGTTCGCAATTTAATTTTGAAATGGCAATCAGAGGGGTTGTTTTCAGAAAAATAATATGGGAAAAAAATCTGATATAAAAATTAACAAAATTCCTAAAAGGAAAATTTTTGTCGGCCTGTCGGGTGGGGTAGACAGCGCTGTTTCCGCCGCCCTACTCAAGCAGGCTGGCTATGATGTCACCGGCATCTTCATCAAGGTTTGGCAGCCGGATTGGCTCGAATGTTCTTGGAAGGAGGAACGTTTATCAGCCATGAGAGTAGCGGCTCATCTCCGGATTCCTTTCGAAACCCTGGATCTTTCTCAGGAATACAAAACCGGTGTCATAGACTACATGCTCTCTGAATACGCTGCCGGACGAACCCCCAATCCTGATGTGATGTGCAATCGCGAAGTGAAGTTCGGCGCTTTTTGGCGTTATGCTGCAGAACAAGGAGCTGATTTTGTGGCCACTGGCCATTATGCTCAGGTAACGAGCGACCAAACAAAAGCCGGTCAAACCACCTATCATCTCAGCAAAGGTGCTGACAGTAACAAAGACCAATCTTATTTCCTCTGGACACTCAACCAAGCAGACTTGGCCCATATCATGTTCCCAGTCGGCCATCTGACCAAGCCAGAAGTACGCCGCCTGGCAGAGAAATTCAAACTACCCAATGCCACCAAGAAGGACAGTCAGGGTCTCTGTTTCATCGGCCATGTTGATCTCAAGGAGTTCTTGGGCCACTACATCGAAACCAAACCGGGCCAAGTCTTGGATGTTTCTGGACAAAATATCGGCATGCATCCCGGAGCGGCTTTTTTCACGATCGGCGAAAGACACGGCTTTGAAATCACCAGGAAAACCCCTCACGATGAGCCTTATTTCGTTGTTGGCAAAAATATGAAGCTGAACACTATCACCGTAGCCAATCGTAAAACAAATGATTTGACGGATAACGCTACCACCCAGGCAACTCTTCGGCGTACCAACTGGCTCTCCGGCCACGCGCCCCTGTCACAAATCGTGGAAATGCGCGGCCGCTATCGCGAAGCTCTGTTTCAGGGAACAGTCACAACTGCCACTGCTGATACCGCTACGATAACTTTCGCCAAAGCTCAGAACACTATCACCCCCGGACAATCCCTGGTCTTGTATCGAGGTGAAGAGTGCCTCGGTGGCGGAATTATCGTATAATAATCACCAATGAACCCTACTTTTTCTGTCACCAAATCAAACGGCCAAAAAGAACTTTTTGATGAGCATAAGCTTGTCACCTCGCTGAAAAAAGTCGGAGCCAACGAGCCGGTTATCAATCAGATCGTCAAAGAAATCAACGGGGAGATGTGGGATGGCATGCCCACAACAGATATTTACAGCCGCGCTTTTGCACTCTTGCGCCAGAACCACCATCCAACCGCGGTAAAGTATTCGATCAGGAGAGCTTTGTTTGAACTTGGTCCGGATGGGTTTCCTTTTGAGAAGTTCATGGCCCGAATTTTCCGCTTGTGGGGCTATGAAACTGTCACTGATCAGGTTCTGAAAGGCACCTGCGTGGAGCATGAAGTAGACGTGGTGGCTTGGAAAGGTGCGGAGCTGGCCATGGCCGAAGCCAAATTCCACAATGAATTGGGCTTGAAGTCTGATTTGAAAGTAGCCCTCTATGTCAAAGCGCGCTTCGACGACTTGGCCGAACAAACTTTTGACTTTGGTGGTGAGAAGCGTCAACTCTCGAAGAACGGCCGTTGGTTGGCAACAAACACCAAGTTCACGGAAGCGGCTGTGAAATACGCCGAGTGCGTCGGTCTGAAAATGATTGGTTGGAATTACCCAGCGCAAGGTGGCTTGCACCAGGTGATTGAGCAGAACGGCTTGCACCCGATCACTTGTCTGACTAGTTTGTCTCATGATCAGAAGAAAGACTTGATCGGTCGTGATGTCTTGGCTTGCGTTGATCTCATTGGTACTCCGCAAATTCTGGGGGAGATTGGCGTCAAAGCCGCGGCAGCCGAAGCGGTGCTCACAGAAGCTCAGTTGATTGTCGAGCAGGCGAAGTAGGCTCTATTGCGGGTGCTTGCCTAAAAAGCTATTGGTGCTAAATTGTCCGCAGTATGCACAACCAAATTCACTTCAAGTTCTGGACAAAAAAAGACAGGGCGAAATTGGCTAAGGTACGCAGCTTTGGAGATCTTTGTCAGGTAGCCCTAGATGTGATCAAACACAATCCGCGTGGTAAGGTGCATATGGTTTCTGGTCCGATCACCACCGGTGGCACTGGTACTCTCAAGGGCAATCTGGCTGTTTTCCAAGCCACCATCGAGGCCTTGGCCCAAAATGGCTATAATGTCTTCAGTCAAATTCCTTTTGAGGAACAACTGGTTCGCCTCCACAATGAATGGCGCCTCCAAAACTCCGACAAAAAGGGATATTGCATGCCCATTCTGTATGATTTCTATGAGCCTATTTTCACTTCTGGCTTGGTAGAAGCCATGCACTTCATTCCAGACTGGCGTTCATCGTTTGGAGCGAAGTGGGAACACGAGATCACCAGATCCTTGGGTATCAAGCATTTTTACCTGCCGGAAGATTGGTCCGCCGCTCTCAAGCTGATCGAACAGGCTTCCTGAGATAATTTTCTCAACATGACTGGTTCCAAAACCAGTCATTTTTTGTTGTACAATTATGTCATGAATACTCGAGACGAAGCTCTCAGGAAGATTCGCGATGAATTGTTGGTTTTCAAAGAATCGCCACTCTACACTTACCGCACAGAAAATCATTTCTTCCCAGTTGTCGGAGAAGGGAATCACGAAGCCCAAATCATGTTCGTCGGCGAAGCGCCGGGTCTGAATGAAGCCAAGACTGCGAGACCGTTCTGCGGTGCCGCGGGCAAATTCCTGGACGAACTGATCAATTCGATCGGCCTCGAACGCGCGCAAGTCTATATCACCAACATCGTCAAAGATCGACCGCCAGAGAATCGCGACCCCACGCCAGAAGAAATCGAACTCTACGCACCTTTTCTCGATAGGCAAATCAATATCATCCAGCCACGAGTCATCGCTACTCTCGGAAGGCATTCTATGAATTACATCATGAAGAAATTTGGCTTGGACCTCGAACTGGAGCCAATCAGCCGCATTCACGGCCGAACTTTTGCGGCTCAGACGAGCTATGGGGAGATTACCATCGTAACGCTCTATCATCCCGCTGCCGCCCTCTACAACGGAGGCATGCGCGATACGCTCAAACAAGATTTCCAGGTTTTGAAAAAGTTCGTTTGACAATATACATATATTATGTCAGTTTTTCATAAGTAATAGTTCTTTGTCGTTGAAACCTCGGAAAATACTCCAAGGACCACAAAGGCTTTTACTTGAAAAATGACAATTTTCAAGAAAATCCGTAAGACGATGAGGGTTTTGCCGTTTTCGGAAAAAGCGACTGAGGCTATCCGCGTTGGTGCTCAAACTGCCGCCGAAAACTTTGATGTTTTCCGGTGCGAATACCTCTTGTACGGCATTGCCGTGATGGGTCACGGCACAGGCGCCGACGAACCGATCCATCTGGATCCCAAGGATCAGGAACAGTTCCTGAACCGGATCAAACGCCAGCTCCAGAGTGACCTGCCCAAATTGGTCTCCACGGAAAAGCATCGCGTCGGTCAACACGACCTGCATCTAGAGCGGGTGCTGGCTCTGGCCAAGGAATTCGCTCGTCGCGGCCAGGCTGAGAAAGTCGGCATCAAACACCTGATGTTGGCCATGGTCCGAGAGTGTCACAACGGTGCCTGTCAGATCATGCTGGCCCAGGGTTTCAAGATCGCCACCAACAAACGTTGATGGCGGGGCTCACTATTCACGACGACCAATTCACGGTCGTCGTTTTTTTTGGCAAAATCTGCTATATTTCGAGCCATGAACCCAAAGAAATCCCTGATTAGCGCCAATACAATCCGCAGCCGCTTCCTGGCTTTCTTCGCGGCGCGTGGACACGCTGTCATCCCATCCGCTTCTTTGGTCACCCCGGATGAAAAAGGTGTAACCAATGCCACTCTTTTCAACACTGCCGGCATGCAGCCTCTGGTGCCTTATCTCCTGGGTGAACCGCATCCTCTGGGCACTCGATTGGTTGATGCTCAGAAATGTCTGCGCACTGTCGATATCGACGACATTGGTGACAAGACTCACGCTACTTTCTTCGAAATGCTTGGCAACTGGTCTCTCGGCGATTATTTCAAGAAAGAGGCCATCAATTGGAGTTACGAATTCCTGACTTCACCAGAACAAGGACTGGGACTAGACCCCAAACGGCTCTATGTGACGGTCTTCGAAGGCGATGCTAATGCGCCACGCGATGACGAAGCCGTGGCTATCTGGCAAGAAGTTTTTCGCGGCCACAATATCGACTGCGGCGGTGATACAACCTCCGGCCAAGCAGGGCGCATTTTCTATATGCCGGCCAAAAATAATTGGTGGGAAGCCGGTGACAATGGCCCCTGCGGTCCGGATACCGAAATGTTTTATGATCTGACCGGCAAGTTCGGCGGCCAACCAATCACCAAGGATCAATACTTGGCGGCTGATGAGAGCCGGGAAGTCGTCGAGGTCTGGAACGATGTCTTCATGCAATACGAGAAGAAGGATGGCCGGATCATCGGCAAACTGCCCAAACCTTCAGTAGATACCGGCGCCGGCCTAGAGCGTCTGACTATGACTATCCAAGGTGTCGATAATATTTATGACACCGATCTTTTCAAGCCGGCTATGGCTATCACCAATCGTCTGGCTGATTCTCTGTCGAAACAACGAATTATCGCTGACCATATCCGTGCGGCGGTTTTCTTGATAGCCGATGGAGTCACGCCGAGCAACACGGGTCGGGGTTATATCCTCCGCCGTTTGATTCGCAAAGCCGTCTTCAATACCACCGGACACCAATTGTCGGCCGGGGCAATCGCTGATCTGGTCGCGGCTTATGCCGAAGTCTACAATGAAACTTACTCGATCCTGCATACCAAAATTATAGAAATTAGCAATGTTATCAGGGAAGAGGCTGATAAATTCAGTGCCAGTCTGGTACATGGAATTAAAGAGTTTGAAAAGATCGCCAAATCTGGACAAGACATTTCTGGTGTCCAAGCCTTCCAACTTTTTTCGTCCTATGGTCTACCAATTGATTTGACCGTGGCCTTGGCCTCAGCCAAAAGTTTGACCGTCGACAAAGCTGATTTCGAGGCCGAATTCAAGAAACATCAAGAGCTGTCTCGAGCGGGCGCCGAACAAAAGTTCAAAGGCGGTTTGGCTGATACTAATGATCCGATGGTAGTGCGCTATCACACCGCCACTCATCTTCTTCACCAAGCCCTCCACGATGTCCTAGGAGACCATGTCAGCCAAAAAGGTTCGAATATTACAGCCGAGCGCTTGCGCTTTGATTTTGCCCACGGAGCCAAGATGACCGACGAAGAGAAAAAACGCGTGGAAGAAATCGTCAACCGCAAAATCGCCGAGGCTTTGCCGGTCCAGCAAGTGATCATGCCCAAGTCCGAAGCAGAGCAGACTGGCGCTAGGCACTTCTTCGGTGACAAATACGGCGAGGAAGTTTCGATCTATTTCATCGGCCAGGATCTGGCTTCCGCGTACTCCAAGGAGTTTTGTGGCGGCCCTCATGTCAGCAACACCAGTGAATTGGCCGGCCCAGAAGGAAGTTGGCACTTCAAAATCCAGAAGGAGGAAGCAGTCGCTCAAGGCATTCGCCGCATCAAGGCTATCCTGGCCTAGAAATAATCCAGGAAATACAAATCGAGACTAAGTGTGATTATCGATTGTGGTCACAGTGTGTTATGATTTGCATAAATATGCCACGCCGTTTAGAAGACATCATCATAAACGATCGCCGCAGTATCAAGGATCCACCATCCGTGGGCAAATCTCGGGTCGAGAGAACGACCACTCAGCGTGAGTATGAAGAAACCACATCCTCATCTCATTTCAAAAATACCGAACGCAACGAGCACAAAGGCGAACACACTATCGAGATCAAGAAGCTCAGAATGAGGCCGCCGATTCTCGACCAAAAAACCAAGCGTCCCGATCGACGTTTTTCCAAAAAGCAGCTCTGGAGTGGCGGTATCGTCGGGGCAGTGATTCTGATAGCCATTGCCGGTTATTTCGCTTCACAGAGTTTGGCCCGAGCTACTTTCACCATTACCCCCGTCAGCATACCGGTCAAAGTTTCCAACACCCTAGTGGCTTCCGGCACCGGAGCTTCTGGTTATATTTCTTATGGTATTGTCGAGAGTCAACTGACAGCCTCGACCACCATTGCTGCCAGTGATGGTGCCTATGTCTCGACCAAAACCACAGCTACCGTGACAATCGGTAACGCTTATTCTCCACATCCTCAAAGATTGATCGCTGGCACTCGTCTGGCCGCGGGGAATAGCGGCCTGATCTATCGGCTAACCAGCTCAATCACTATTCCTGGCTACACCATGTCTAGTCAGGGTGTACTCATTCCTGGCCATACCAATGTTGGTGTTGTAGCTGATCAACCAGGGGAAATTTACAACTTCGCCAAAGACAATGTCGGTGGATTCAAGATCGTCGCTTACAAGGGCACGCCGCGTTATGACACCTTCACGGTGGAAGCGGCTTCCAATGGCACTGGCGGCTTTGTCGGCCACAAAAAAATAATCGATCCGGCCAATCTGGCCACATCAACTGCGGCTTTGGAGGCCAGTATGTTGCCTCAGCTGGCGGCAGCGGCTCAAAGTCACGTACCGGCCGATCAGATTATGTTCGCCAAGGGATACATCACTGATTTTACTCCGACAGTAAGCAGTAGTGATTCTGCGAGCAGTGCCGTCCTATCTGTTTCTGGCACCTTGTATGGCATTACTTTCAAGCGAGCAGAATTGGTAGCAAAACTGGCCGGTCAAGCGGCCGTCGATACTTTTGGCAGTTTTGCCTACAGCACGCCTGGTTTGGAGCAGTTGGATTTCACTATTACCAATCCAAAAGATTTTTCACCGACCAAGAAGAGCGCTCTGATTGCCCGTTGGAGCGGAGATATGAGCCTCGTTGGAACTATTCCTACGGCCGAGTTGAGGCACAAATTGGCTGGTGTGCCGCTCAACAAAACCATTGATGTCTTGAAAGCTTACAGCCCGGTTATCGATATCAGTCACAGCACCGGCGAGCTATTCCCATCATGGGCTTCGACTGTTCCCAGTGACGAAAATCGCATTAATATTGTGATTAAGGGTCAATAAACCGCTCTGGCTATTGACTCTGTATAGCCCTATCTGCTAGTATTCACGGACGCGTTCATACGCAATGGATACCGCTCCTCAACCGAAAATCAGCGTAACCGGCACAGTCACGGAGGCCTTGCCGGACACGTTATTTCGCGTGATGATTGAAGGTACCGACACCGTTGTCTTGGCCTATTTGGCCGGCAAGATGAGAATGAATCGCATTCGCGTCTTGGTCGGTGATCGAGTGGAGCTCATTCAGGATCCATACGGCGGACGAGCACGTATCATCAGACGTTTATAAAAAAATGAAAGTCAAAGCCGCAGTCAAACGCATTTGTCCGAAATGTTCCGTCGTCCGTCGACGGGGATATATTTATGTCATTTGCAAAGCCAATCCGCGGCATAAACAGCGTCAAGGCTAAATTTCAATATGCGTATTCTAGGCATTACATTACCGGAAAACAAAAGAATGGACATAGCCCTGACGGCGGTCTATGGCATTGGACGCTCCCGCGCCATGCGCGTACTCAACGAGACCAAAGTATCAGCTGACTTGAAGCCCAAGGATTTGAGCGTGGAACAAGAGAACGCTATTCGCAAACTGATTGAAGGTTTCAAGATTGAAGGTGACCTCAAACGTGAAGTTGCTTCCAATATCAAGCGCCTCAAAGATATCAAAACTTATCGTGGTTCTAGACACAGCCGTCATTTGCCGGCTCGTGGCCAGAGGACCAAGACCAACTCTCGTACGGTGCGCGGCAACGTCCGCAAGACCATGGGATCCGGTCGTCGTAAGGAAGAAAAGACATAATCATCAATAATATGGGTAAGAAACGCATCGTCACCAATAATACTGAAGGAGGCGCCGAAGGTAAGTCGGCCGTTACTACTTCGAGCAAGAAGCGCGTCGAAGCGGGTATTCTCTACGTGCAGTCGACCTACAACAACACCAAACTTCTCCTGACGGACAAGTCTGGCAACGCTCTTATGTGGGGTACGGCCGGCGGTGCCGGCTTCAAAGGAGCCAAGAAGGGTACACCTTTTGCCGCTGCCAAGGTCGGTGAGAACTTGGCTGCCAAGGCCGTCAACTTGGGCCTCAAAGAAATCGATGTGATCGTCAAAGGTGTCGGTTCCGGTCGTGAATCAGCTATTCGCGGCTTTATTAGCAAGGGTTTCGGCATCACTTCCATCAAAGACCAGACGCCGGTGCCTTTTAATGGTCCCAAGCCCAAGAAGCCTCGCCGCGTTTAATTCCAAATAATCACCATGCAAATCGGCCCACGCTACAAAAAAGCTCGCTATCTCGGTATCCCCGTTTTCCGCAAAACGCAGACGCAAAAGTTTGCTTTGCGTGCTGGACGCAAGCAGAAGAAGGGTGGCCGCCGCCAGAACAAGAGTGAGTACGGCCGACAAATGTTGGAGAAGCAGAAGGCTCGCTATAGCTACGGTGTTTCGAGTGGTCAATTTACCAAGTACGTCAAAATGGCTCTGCAAAACACCGGTGATAATGCCAAGAACTTGCTCAATGTTCTGGAAAGCCGCGTCGACAACGTAGTTGTCCGGGCCGGTTTTGCTCCGACACGTTCCGCCGCTCGACAGATGGTTTCGCATGGACACATCACGGTCAACGGCCGTAAGATCACCGTACCTTCGTACGAAGTCAAAGTTGGCGACCGTTTGAGCATCCGTGAGGGTAGTCAGCGCAAGGCTCTATTCGCCAAGTTGGACGAGCAACTCAAGGAAACCAAATCACCAGTCTGGCTTACGGTCGATGCCGACAAGAAAGAAATCACGGTGGCTGGTGAGCCGACCGCTGATATGACGGACTTGCTCTTCGATGTGCGCGCCGTACTGGAATTCTACACTCGCTAGCCTTTTTTCAATTTTTAGGTTACAATTATCCTTTCATTTCATAATCTTAATCACATGAAGTACGACATCATCCTTCCTTCCAAGCCCAAGGTCATCAACGAAGACGGCGTTTCTGGCGTCTATGAGATAGACAGCCTTTATCCTGGTTATGGCCACACTCTAGGCAATTCTTTGCGCCGTATCATCTTGTCATCGCTCATTGGTGCCGCTGTCACCAAGGTCAAGATTGCTGGCGTGGAACATGAATTCTCAACCGTAAACGGCGTCAAAGAAGATGTCATCACTATTTTGCTCAATTTGAAGAAACTCCGCATTCGCTTGGATAGCGATGAGCCGGTCACCTTGACCTTGAAAGGTAAGGGTGTCAAAGAGCTCTCAGCCAAGGATATCGAGGTACCTGGTCAGGCTGAAGTTCTCAATCCTGACTTGCATATTGCCAGTTTGACGGACAAAGCCGCTGATCTCGACATTGAGATGACCGTCGAAAAGGGCCTCGGCTATGTTTCCAAGGAAGTCCTCCAGAAGGAGCGTGTAGAGATTGGTGTGATCACCCTCGACGCCGCTTTTACCCCGATTCGCAAAGCCAACTACGAAGTAGAGAACATGCGCGTCGGTGAGCGTACGGATTTCAACCGCTTGCGTCTCTCGATCGAAACTGATGGCACCATCACACCGCGTGAAGCTATGGAGAAGTCTATCGGTCTCATGATTGCCCAGCTCAAGGCTATCGTAGGATTCGTTGAAGTCGAGGAGCCGATTGCCGAGGAAATCGCCAAGGCCGTGGAAACCCCCTCATCTTCTAACGAAGACAAGGTCGGCGGCGCCGATATGGACACGGAGCTCCTGAAGACCCGTGTTGATGCTCTGGAGCTTTCTTCGCGCACAGTCAAAGCCCTGACCAATGCCAACATTCGCACTCTCGGCGGCCTCGCTCGCAAGAAAGAGTCCGATATCATGGATATCGACGGCTTGGGCGCCAAGGGTATGCAAGAGATCAAGAAACTGCTCTCGCAATACGGCATCAATTTGAAACAATAATCAGTCCAGTTATTTTTATCCGCACGATCAACTACCATGCGTCACCACTCTAATGTCAGAAAATTCGGCCGCGAGAAGAACCAGCGTCACGCTCTGATGCGCTCGCTGGCTCGCAACCTCATCCGCCACGGTCAGATCGAGACGACGGCCGCCAAGGCCAAGGAACTTCGTCCTTATGTCGAGAAGTTGGTGACCAAGGCCAAGAGTGATACAGTGGCTTCACGCCGCTTGATCCAAAGCCGTGTCATGGGTGTAGCGGAAACCCAGAAGCTGATTGCCGAGATTGCTCCGAAATACGCTACTCGGGCCGGCGGTTATACCAGGATTATCAAGTTGCCGAACCGTGAGTTGGACGGTAGCGCTATGGCTCTGATTGAATTTGTTTAATACCATGAAATACACTATTGACGCACAAGGCAAGAAGATCGGTCGCATCGCCAGCCAAGCTGCAGCGGTACTTCTCGGCAAAAAGTCACCGACTTTTGCCAAGAACAAAGTGACAGCTGATCAGGTAGAAATCATCAATGCCGCCAAGGTCGACGTCACCGCTCGCAAGAAAGAGGGTGATATTTATGTCACTTATACCGGCTGGCGCGGTGGTCTGAACCAGGAAAAACTAGGTCATTTGATCGAGCGCAAAGGCATGAAGGAAGTCTTCCGCCGCGCGATCTATCGCATGATGCCAGACAACAAGCTGCGCGATGAACGCATTAAGAATCTTAGCGTAAAAGAATAAGCGAACTCTCATGACTGCCACCAACAAATACTACGAAGCTGTCGGCCGCCGCAAAACGGCTATTGCCCGCGTCCGTCTCTTCATTGCCAAGCAACATAGCTACGAAGTCAACGGTCAGGCTTTGGAAAAATATTTTCCGGTCAAAGAACTCCAGGCCATCGCCATGGAAGCGATCACTGGCGCCAAGCCGGCTGAGAAGTTCATGGTTTCCGCCAAGATCGTCGGTGGTGGTATCGCGGCCCAGGCCGAAGCTCTCCGCCACGGTGTAGCTCGCGCCCTGCTCGTCTATGATCTCAATCTCCGCGGCGGCTTGAAGAAAGCCGGTCTCCTGAAGCGCGATGCTCGTGCCAAAGAACGCCGCAAGTTCGGTTTGAAGAAAGCCCGCAAGTCTCCGCAGTGGAGCAAGCGCTAGGGAAGTCGCTTCATTTTCATCAAATTCCAAAAGTCTCCTTTCGAGGAGACTTTTGTTTTTGAGAGACCGAGCAGTTGTGAGGAGAACAGGTTGTACCCTTGTGGGAACATTCTAGAGCGGGATCAGTAGTCTAAAATGTATTCCTTCAGCCGAATAATCGGCCTAAGTAGAGTTCCCACAAGGGTACAACCTGTTCTCCGAAAAACAACTTATTTTCTAAGAAACTAATACTAACGGGACTAAGGATCTGGAAAAACTAATGACTTTTCCTTCAAGGACTTGCGTGTTTTATTCGCTCCGCTATACTCTAGCCATATGACTCACAAATATACTGAAGACGATATTGATCATGATTCAATCGATGATAGCGTCATTGCCGAAGAAAACACCGCTGAGGCTCTGAAGAAGCTACGCGAGAAACTCAAACAGTGTGAAGCTGACAAACTAGAGTACTTGACCGGCTGGCAGAGAGCCAAAGCCGATCTCATCAATGCCCGCAAACGCGATGAGGCTGATCGAGCCGAGTTTGTGAAGTTTGCCAATGAACGCCTCGTCGAGAGCTTGATCCCGGTTTTGGAAAGCTTTGATCTGGCTATGAGCAACAAAGAAGCTTGGGAAAAAGTCGACAAAAACTGGCGCGTCGGTGTGGAATACATTCAAGCCCAACTCAAGAAGTCTCTCG
Organism: bacterium; assembly: GCA_021782175.1. Classification (GTDB taxonomy): domain Bacteria; phylum Patescibacteriota; class Minisyncoccia; order Phycocordibacterales; family PALSA-1337; genus C7867-002. The sequence goes on along the minus strand of JAJXVL010000001.1, from coordinate 46,478 downwards.
CTGATGCCGGCCTCATCGAAGTAAATCCTCTCGGTGAGACTTTTGACCATAACCGCGACGAAGCCGCCGAATATGTTCCGGTCGCCAAAGAATCAGAAAACCACAAGATTGTGGCCGTAGTACAAAAAGGCTACAAACTCAACGGCAAAGATTTGCGTCCGCCCAAAGTCAAAGTCGGCGAGTTCAAGAAGTAAAATAACAGGCTTAAAAAGCAAAAGTATTCCTGAGTAGAGCCTTTTGTCTGATATTGAATAATCCATATAATTGAGTTATAATCTAAAGATGATTATCGAGTGCCGCTCAAAATTCGTCGAGAAGCTAGTCACAGACAGCTTCGGACAACAGTTCCGGGCGGTTTTCTTGGTAGCGATCGTCGGCGGGGAAGTCAAAGCTCGCCTGGTATCGCTCCAACCACTCCCCAAACAGACCTTAGCCCTCACGGGTGCGGTAGCTCATGAGTCTGGCGTAGTGCTTTGTCTGCCAGCTTGGACTGTTCAAGCTGAGATTGAGACTCCCTACAGGGCACCAGTGGCTCCTTGTGTCTCGCCATATTTCGATCTCGATATTCTCCTCTCCACCCAACCGACTCGCGCTCCGGCTAATTTTTAATTAACACCCGAAAATCAGGCTCCGTTATCAAGGTGCTGATTTTGGGTTTTTGTTCGTGCATAAGATTTAAAAAGTTCACTAAACCCACAAAATTATGTCCAAAATCATCGGAATCGACCTCGGTACAACCTTCTCAGCCGTAGCTGTCATGGAAGCTGGCACACCTCGCGTGCTCGAGAATGCCGAAGGTGCTCGTACCACACCCTCGATCGTTGCTCAGTCCAAAACGGGCGAACGTCTCGTCGGTCTCCTCGCCAAGCGCCAGGCCGTCACCAATCCCAAAAATACTATCTATCAGATCAAGCGCTTCATGGGCCACAACTTCGACGAGCCCGGTGTGCAATCTGATATCAAGAACGTACCTTTCGAAGTGCGCAAGGCCGAAAATGGCGGCATCGAGGTAAATATGGACGGCAAATGGTACCGCCCGGAGGAAATCTCGGCCATGATCCTGACCAAGCTCAAGACTGATGCTGAGACGCGTCTCGGCGAGAAGATCACTGAAGCAGTCATCACCGTCCCGGCTTACTTCAACGACTCTCAGCGCCAAGCCACCAAGGACGCCGGCAAAATTGCCGGTCTCGATGTGAAGCGCATTATCAACGAACCCACCGCGGCCGCGCTCGCTTATGGCTTCAACAAGAAGAAGAACGAAAAGATCGCCGTCTTCGACTTTGGTGGCGGTACTTTCGACATCTCCGTGCTCGAAGTTGGTGATGATGTCGTCGAAGTAAAATCCACTGACGGTGACTCTCATCTCGGTGGCCGCGATATCGATGCGGGGATCGTCAAATGGCTGGCTGAATCGTTCCTGAAAGAGAACGCCATCGACCTGCGCAAAGACCCGCTAGCTCTCCAGCGTCTGGATGAAGCTGCCGAAAAAGCCAAGATTGAACTCTCGACGGCCGTGCAAACGGAGATCAATATTCCGTTCATCACTTCCGGCAGTGACGGGCCGAAGCATTTGCTCGTGACCCTGACTCGCGCCAAACTCGAAGAACTCACCCGTGAATTCATCGATCGTGCCATGGCTATCACCAAGCGCGCTATCGAAGCTTCACCCTTCAAGGTCGGTGAAATCAACGAAGTCGTCATGGTCGGCGGCCAAACCCGCATGCCGGCTCTCCAAAATGCCGTGAAAGCATTCTTCGGCAAAGAGCCGCACATGGGCGTCAATCCGGATGAAGTCGTGGCTGTCGGTGCCGCCATCCAGGGTGGTATCTTGGGCGGGGAAGTCAAAGATGTTCTCCTCCTCGATGTGATCCCGCTCTCGCTCAGCATTGAGACTATGGGCGGCGTCGCCACGAAGCTCATCGAGAAGAACACTACCGTACCGACTCAGCGCAGTCAGATCTTTTCGACTGCAGCTGACAATCAGACTTCCGTGGAGATTCATATCACTCAGGGTGAGCGCGCCCTGTCAGCTGACAACAAGTCCCTCGGACGCTTCATCTTGGATGGTATTCCGCCGTCTCCCCGCGGCATGCCGCAGATCGAAGTGACCTTCGATGTGGACGCCAACGGTATCTTGAATGTGACCGCCAAAGACAAAGCTACCGGCAAGGCCAACTCGATCAAGATCACGGCTTCGAGCGGTCTCTCCAAGGACGAAGTCGAGCGCATGAAGGCCGAGGCGGCCCAGCATGAAGCCGAAGACAAGGCCAAGCACGCCGATATCGAGGCCAAGAATATTGCCGAACAGCTCGTCTATACCAGCGAAAAAGCCCTCAAGGATGCCGGCGACAAAGTGCCTGCTGACTTAAAGAAGGGTATCGAAGACAAGATTGCCGCTCTCAAGACCGCCAAGGATGCCAATCCGATAGATCAGACTGCTCTCAAGACGGCTACCGAAGCTCTCTCTACGGAGATTCAGAAAATCGGCCAGTTCATGAATCAGCAGCAGCCGGGCGGAGCTCCGAACAGCGCCCAAGCGAATGATCAGAAACCACCAGAAGGTGGTGCTGACAACGTGAAGGATGCTGAGTTCAAAGAGAAGAATTAAGAGCGAACTGCTCTATGTAGGCCTCGGTGACCGTACCGAGGCTTATCATGGAGCATCAAAAACATGAAAGACTACTACAAAACTCTCGGTGTCGATAAGGGCGCTTCCAAGGAAGAGATCAAGAAAGCCTTCCGGAAACTAGCGCACGAACATCACCCCGACAAAACCAAAAACGACCCGACCTCGGCTCAGAAATTCAAGGAAGCCAGTGAGGCTTATTCGGTCTTGTCCGACGATAACAAGCGCAAACAATACGATATGTTCGGCCAGGCTGGACCGGGATTCAATCCGGGCGGCCAGGGCGGCTTCAATGGCTTCAATCAAGGCGCCGGTTTTGGCGGCTTCGACTTCTCGCAATTCCAGCAGGGCGGCGGCTTCAACTTCAACCAGGGCGGCGTCGAGTTCGATCTGGGCGATCTCTTCGGAGAATTCTTCGGCGGCGGTCGACGACCACGCCGCGGTCGCAACATCACCGTTGACCTGGAGCTCACCTTCAAGGAATCTATTTTTGGCACCGAGAAAGATCTGGCCATCAACAAGGAGCATCTCTCGGTGAAGATTCCGCCGGGGGTGGAGAGTGGCCAAGGTTTGCGCCTCAAGGAAAAAGGCGAGGAAGGTCAGGGTGGTCGTGGTGATCTGATTGTCAGGCTATGGGTGCAGGAACATCCGACTATCCGCAAGGAAGGCTTCAACTTGGTCACCGAGCTTGCCATCAAGCTAGGCACCGCTCTCTCTGGCGGCACTATGACTCTGGAAACACTGGATGGACCGATTGAGCTCAAGATCCCTGAGAGTTCGAATCAAGGCGACATTTTGCGTGTCCGCGGCAAGGGTGTGCCATACGAGAGTCGCGGCTTGACCGGTACCCACGAGAAACGCGGCGATTTGCTAGTTGTCATCAAGCTCATCATGCCCAAGAAACTCTCCAAGGAAGCCAAGAAGCTCGTCGAGGCTCTCAAAGCAGAAGGTATTTAAATTTGCTACAATTTAGCCATGAATAAGAAAATCCTCCTCTCTGGCGTCAAACCAACCGGCCGACCACATATTGGCAACTATTTCGGAGCCATGAAGCAATTCGTGGATCTGCTCAACACCGGCGACTACGAATGTTATTTCTTCTTGGCCGACTACCATGCCCTGAACCTAATACAGAACGCTGAGGAAATGCGTCGTCACTCCCTTGATCTTGCCATAGATTATTTGGCGATCGGCTTGGATCCAAAGAAGGCAACTATATTCAAACAATCAGATGTATCAGCACATACAGAGTTGGCTTGGATTTTTGACACTCTTGTAGCTGTTCCGTACTTAATGAGAGCACACGCCTTTAAGGCAAGTAGAGACAAAGGTATTGAAGAGTATATAAAAAATAAATATGGTTTATTGGGGTATTCTGGTATTAGTAATAAGGATTTACCAGATAGTGAAAAGCCTGCAATTTCTAGAACACCACTAGCACAAAAAGCTCTGAAAGAGTTTAACGAAAAAATAAATAGTCCAGAATATACTGCTGAAAGTTCTTTTAATCTAACCCTAAAAGTTCTTGAATCAATAAATGTCGGGACATTTAATTATCCTGTCTTAATGGCAGCAGATATATTACTCTATGATACTAAAGTTGTTCCGGTCGGACAGGACCAGAAACAGCATGTGGAATACGCCCGCGATATTGCCCAGAAATTCAATAACGCTTTTGGTGAGACCTTCAAGTTGCCTGAGCCGCTCATTCTGGGCTCGACCGGCATCGTGCCTGGTACCGACGGCCAGAAGATGTCCAAGAGCTACAACAACACTATTCCACTCTTTGCCACGCGTTCCGAGATCGAAAAAGCCGTGATGTCTATCGTCACCGACTCGAGCGGAGAGGTGCCTACGAACGTCTACGCCATCCATCGGTTATTCCGACCCGAATCAGAGCTCAAGCCCCTCTACGAGGCAAATAAGGGCAAATACAAGGCCTTGAAAGAGGCCTTGATAGATGATATTGATGCCTTCATCAAGCCCTTGCGTGAGCGCCGGGCCGAACTAGCCCAAGACGAAGCCAAAGTACGCCAGATCCTAGCCGAAGGAGCCACCAAGGCCAACACTGTAGCCTCAGCCAAATTGGAGGAAGTGAAGAAGAAAATCGGCGTTCTCTAAAATGTCTTTCACGGTCAAAACTGAAACTTTCAATGGTCCTCTGGATCTCTTGCTCGAATTGATCGAGAGTCGCAAACTTTTCATCAACGATATCGCTCTCGCCAAGGTTACTGACGACTTCATCACGCACGGCAAACAATTTGAAAACTTACCGATGGGGGAGTCAGCCCATTTCATCTTGATCGCTTCCACACTTCTGCTTATCAAATCCAAATCACTCCTACCGAGTCTGAACCTGACGGTCGAAGAACAAGGTGACATTCACGACCTGGAGACCCGTTTGAAGATATATCAGAAGATCAAAGAAGCTAGTCATAGCATCCAGGCACTCTTTGGCCAGGAAGTGATTTTTCCGCAAGGTCAGAGTTGTTTTGTCGAACCGATCTTCGCGCCAGACCCGGCCTTCACTCTGGAACGCGCTCTCTCCACTCTGAAAGATCTGATCAATCGTTTGCCCAAGAAGGAAAAACTGCCGCAAGTCACCGTCAAGAAAGTCATGAGCCTGGAAGAAATGATCGGCAACCTGACCAAACGTATTACCGGCGAACTGCGCATGAGCTTCGGCCAGTTCACGGCTGAACATCGAGGCGAAAAAGTACACATCATCGTCAGTTTCTTGGCTATGCTTGAGCTGGTCAAACAGGGTATTTTGCAAGTCAGCCAAGAGAGCAATTTCGGGGAGATTGATATGGAAACGAAACAGGTTGGCGTGCCAACATATTAAAATAAAAAACCACCAAGCTGCCTTGGCGGTTTGCAAAATTGTGTCCGGGGTCTGAAGAAATCCATTAGCGGGCGGCAACTGAAGCTTTCTTGACCAGCTCCTTGCGCCTGTCAACAAGCTTGTCGTGCCAGACATAAAGTGGCACCAGCTTGTCCATACAAGACAGTATGGTCACCGACGATTTCTCCAGCCTATGAATCTCCGTGTCAATCTCCTTAACCCAGATGTCGATTTCCTTGACCGACATCAGTCGCAGGAAAAACCTGAGCTTTTTCATTTTTTGTTTCCTCCTTTCCGACCTCTGATACTAGACCTTTCACGGTAGTTGTCAACGCCTGACGGTGATAGCCGGACTCTGTTATAATGCCAAACATGGATCTCGCCGCCAAAATCGAAGCCATCCTTTTCTGGAAAGCTGAACCAGTCTCACTCAAAAAACTGGCTACCTGGCTTGGTACCGATCCAGACAGTGTCAAACAAGGCTTAACAGCCTTAGAAAACGCTCTGCAAGGACGCGGTCTGACTATCGTCCAGACTGACGATGAAGTTATGCTCGGTACCGCCAAACCCTTATCTGACTTCATAGCCACTCTGGCCAAGGAAGAATTGACCAGAGATATCGGCAAGGCTGGTGTCGAAACATTGACGATCATTCTCTACCAAGGACCGATTGCTCGCGCCGATATCGACTATATTCGCGGCGTCAATTCACAATTCATCTTGCGAGCTTTGCTCATTCGCGGTCTGATCGAGAGGGTAGAGAACCCTGCTGATGCTCGCAGTTACCTCTACAAGCCGACTCTGGCTCTTCTGGCTCACCTAGGAGTGTCGAAGATTACCGAATTGCCGGAATACGAGGCTGTCCGCCAAGCCATAGAAACCTTCAAGCAAGACACACCGGCCGCAAAAGAGGAGCCACCCCAAACTCCATAATATGTCTTCGCCTACCAAACCGATTGATCGTTTCTTCCTTGTTTCTACGGTTCTCTTGTCAGCAGCCGGCTTCGTCATATTCTTGTCAGCTTCGATGGGTCTGATCGCCCAGAATGGCGCCAGCTTCGGTACCGTGGCGATGAAGCAAGCCATCTCACTCTTGGTAGGTATCGGTTTCTTCTGGGCATTTTCCCGCATCAAATATACTCATTGGCGCAAATGGGCTCTTTTCATCATGCTGGGCGCGCTTTTCATCAACTTGCTACTTTTCATTCCGGCTCTAACTCTCCACTACAACGGCGCTTCACGTTGGATCAATATTGGCGCCTTATCATTCCAGCCATCAGAGTTTCTCAAAATCGCCTTTATTGTTTATCTGGCGGCTTGGATTTATTTTGCCAAGGATCATATCAAGAGCTTCCGCTATGGCCTCCTGCCATATATCATCATCATGGCTATTTTGGGTACGCTTCTCTTGGTTCAGTCTGATACTGACACCCTGGTCATCATCGGCGGCACCGGCATCGTGATGTTGGGCATTGCTGGAATTTCTTGGCGGCATGTATTGTTGGCCGCTTTGATCGGTCTCGTGGTAGTCGGCGGTGTGATCGCTCTACGCCCCTACGCCCTAGAAAGAGTCAAAGTCTTCTTCAATCCTTCGGCCAATACCCAAGGTTCCGGTTATCAGATCAACCAATCAAAGATTGCGATCGGCTCTGGTGGTTGGTTGGGGCGCGGCTTCGGCCAGAGTGTGCAGAAATTCGGCTATTTGCCACAACCGACCGATGACTCTATCTTCGCCGTCGCCGCCGAAGAATTTGGCTTTGTCGGCGGTTCACTACTCCTAGCTTTCTATTGTGCTTTTGCCCTGAGTGCTTTGCGGGTAGGCACTAGAGCACCTGATGTTTTTGGCGGCATGGTCGCTATCGGTATTGCCACTCTGATTACCGCCGAATCCTTTCTGAACATTGCGGCTATGATCGGCCTCATGCCAGTCTCCGGTGTGCCACTCCTCTTCGTTTCCCATGGCGGTACCGCACTCATTATCACCCTCATGGCTGCCGGTATTGTGGCCAACATTTCCAAATACGGCCGTAATATTCAGGAATAAACCACTTTTCGCCAGCTCTTTTTCAAGCTAGAATTAACTTTATCACCATGAAAATCTTATTTACCGGCGGCGGCACTGGCGGACACTTCTATCCAATCATTGCCGTGATTATGTCTTTGCGCGAAAGAGTCAAGGAGCGCAAGATTATTCCGCCACAGCTCTACTTCATGTCGCCCACGCCATACAATGCTCGGGCACTCTTCGACAACGAAGTAAAATTTATTCCTGTCCCTGCCGGCAAAATCCGCCGCTATTTCTCAGTGCGTAATTTCATGGATGCCTTCAAGACAGCATATGGCTGTTTCAAAGCCATTATCACTATTTATTCGATCTATCCGGATGTGGTCTTCGGTAAAGGCGGCTACGCTAGTTTTCCGGCTTTGTTTGCGGCCAAGGTTCTGCGAATACCGGTGATTATCCATGAATCTGATTCACATCCAGGCAAAGTCAACGCCTGGGCCGGTAAATTCGCCAAACGCATCGCGGTGTCTTATCCGGAAGCAGCTCATTCCTTTGGACCCAAGAGCCGAGAACGCATCGCCTTTACCGGCAATCCCATCAGGCCAGCCATTGCCGCCCCGATCAAAAATGGCGCTCATGAATTCTTGCAACTGGAGCCAGAATTGCCGACCATCCTATTCCTCGGCGGTTCACAGGGCGCCGCCAAGATCAATGATACTCTCCTAGAGGCCCTGCCGGATTTGCTGAATCGCTACCAGATCATCCTGCAAACTGGTCGAGATAATTTCACCGAAGTCAACGAAACCGCCAAGATCATTCTCAAGGATCACCCGCACGCCAACCGTTTTCATCCTCTTGATTATTTGAATGATCTCACTATGCGCATGGCCGCCGGCGCGGCTGACCTCGTCGTCTCACGCGCCGGTTCGACTATTTTCGAAATAGCCGCTTGGGGATTGCCGTCAATCATCATTCCGCTACCACAGAGCATTTCTCATGACCAAACTACCAATGCTTTGACCTATGCCGCCACTGGCGCTGCTTCGGTTATCGAGGAAAACAACCTCCGCGCCCATATTTTGATAGCCGAAATTGACCGTATCGAAAGTTCGGCCGTGTTGAGCGACACCATGAGGTCTCGAGCCAAGGCTTTTGCCAGGCTGGATAGCGCCCAACTGATTGCCGACGCCATCTTGGACTTGGCCTTGGAACACGAAAAATAAGTGCTATAATATGATCCTCAAAGTCGTAATTAGTAGCCTTTTAAATTCTTAACAAAATGCAACCAGAAAGTGGTATCAAGACTTGGCAGTGGGTAGTCACCGCGATCGTGATCGTTGTGCTCGTTGTGGCCGGTGTCATGGCTTGGGGAGGGAAGTCCTCGCAAGCGCCGACTACCTCGGACACGACTGCGGCCGGTGACTCCGGTGCTACTGCCGGTGCGGTCAACTCTATCATTATGGCCGATCAGTACCCGGGCAATGTCGTCTATGTTTCTTCCGTACAACTTAGCCAGCCAGGCTGGGTAGTCATCCATGAGGACAACAAGGGCCAGCCGGGCGCGATTATTGGTGAGACCTATAGCGGTACCGGCATCAATCCGGTCAAGGTCATCTTGACCTCGCCGATGATCGACGGTCAGGCCTACTATGCCATGTTGCATAGCGATAATGGCGACAAGAAGTTCGATGTCTCTGTTGATTTGCCGCTCAAGGATCAGAATGGCAATATTATCATGAAGATGTTCCATGCTTCGGCTTCGGCTGGCGCTAGTGTCAAAGGCTAGAAAACGAACACTTCCTGTTAACAAAAAACAGCCATACGGCTGTTTTTTGTTTCTAATTTTTTGGAATCCTTAGGGCTTAACGGCTGGTTTGACTTGGTTTGTAGGTGCCACTACCGGTGCTGATATCTGCCCAACACTGGGGGAAGCCGGACTATTCTGAGTCCAGAATAAATAAATTGCCGCCGTGAGACAAATCACTGATACAACAGCAAAAACCGTTTGAGCTGATTTGTGATCCTTGGCCAGGCCCATCTTGATCACCATAGTCTCCAGCTTACTTGGTGGTACTGATGTTGGTCGATAGGAACGACCCGCCAAATCACTTTCGAATTCTACTGACATGGCTACATTGTACCAAGATACGCTATAATAAGGCAATGAAAGTTATCACCCGTTTTGCCCCTTCACCGACTGGTTATTTCCACGCTGGTTCCTACCGAACAGCGCTTTTTTCCTATATTTTTGCCCGTCAGCAGGGCGGCCGATTCGTCCTGCGCATCGAAGACACTGACCGTGAACGCTCCAAAAAAGAATACGAGGAGAACATTGTTGATAGCTTGAAATGGCTCGGCTTGGATTATGATGATTTCTCGAGACAATCAGACCACACTGCTAATTATCGCAAACATATTGAGCGTTTGATCGCCAATAGCCAAGCTTTTGTTTCGGCTGAGAAAGTAGCGGCGGCTGGTGAACGGAGTGAAGTTATTCGTTTCAAGAATCCCAACAAGGTTGTGGTCTTCAATGACTTGATTCGCGGTCGAATCGAATTCGACACCACGGAATTGGGCGACTTTGTCATAGCCAAAAGTTTGGATGAACCGGTCTTCCATCTGGCTGTCGTGGTGGATGATGCTGAGTCGGGTATTACTCATGTTATTCGCGGTGAAGATCACATCTCCAATACCCCTCGTCATATTTTGCTCTACGAAGCCCTGGGTTTTCCGGTACCATCCTATGCTCATATTCCGCTTCTTCTGGCTACTGATCGTTCCAAACTATCCAAACGCAACGGTGCCATCCCGGTGACCGAATATCGCCGCCGCGGTTTCTTGCCAGCAGCCGTAGTGAATTATCTGGCTCTCCTAGGTTGGCACCCGGAAGATAATCGCGAAGTTATGTCTTTCGCGGAAATCATCAAAGATTTTTCATTGGAACGTGTCCAGAAGGCCGGGGCCATCTTCGACGAAGCCAAATTGCGCTGGTTCAACCGCCAATATTTGCTCCAACTCAACGAAGCCGACTTCAGCGAGGCCGTCCAACCATTCTTGCCAGAATGGCTATCCGTCAAAAGCCCGGTTTTGAAACGCTTGCTCCCAATCATCAAGGATAAGATTGCCGCTTTTGATGAAGTCCCGGCACTATTCGAAGAAAGTGGGGAATTGCATTTTGTGCGAAGTTTACCGGCTTATGACCTAGCCAAGCTTCCTTGGAAAAAAAGCACCGAACCAACAGCTACAGCCATCAAACATCTGACCGAAGCCAAGCGTCTCCTGCATATCTTGGCGGATATCGAATTTGACGCCAATACGATCAAAGATACCCTCTGGCCCTACGCCGAAGCCCAAGGTCGCGGCGATGTTCTCTGGCCCTTACGTATTGCTCTCACTGGTCAGGACAAATCCCCAGATCCATTCGTCTCAGCTGCTATTCTAGGCAGGGAAGAGAGTCTGAAGAGACTAGACTCGGCCCTGCATCGCCTGAATACTCAGGAGTCTCAATCGTTGAAGCATGGCTAAAAACCTCCAAGGGATACTACAGGCTTTCACTTGGGCCTTTTTGGTCGTGATTGTTTCGTTCCTGGCACAGCCGGCATACACCAGAGCTGATACAACGAATGCCTCCACAGCCTCCCCGGCCGCGGACAGTAGTTTGCAAAGCAAGATCGACCAACGTACCGCAGATATTCAAAATCTAGAAAAGGAAATCGCGGCTTATCAGAATCAGCTAGATGATTTATCCGGCCAAGCCGACTCGCTATCCGACACTATCAAGAGTCTAGATCTGAGCCAACGCAAACTGCAGGCCTCGATCGCTCTGACCAAGGACAAGGTTGATGCCGCTTCAGCCCGTCTCAACAACCTCAATAGCCAAATTGGTGACACCCAAAGCACCTTGGCGGACAATCAACGCTCCGTAGCTGAAGCATTCATGAGTATGGCTGAGAGTGGTAACCATTCTTTGGCAGCACTTATCTTGTCCAGCCAATCAATCAGCCAAGTCTGGCAGAATGTCAATGACCTGGCTCTACTCGAAGGTAATCTCCAGGACCGGATTGGGAAATTGTCTTCAACCAAGGCCAGCCTGGAACATACCAAGTCCAATGTGCAAAAAGCCCGGGCTGATTTGATCGACCTGCAAAACCAACTGCGTGATCAGCGCAATGTTGTCCTGGCTACCCAGAATGACAAGAGCAAACTTCTGGCAGAGACCAAAGACTCTGAGGCTGCTTACCAGGCCATTCTGGCCAACAAAAAAGCCCTCAAAGATGCCTTCGAGCAAGAATTGTTGCAGTATGGCAGCCAACTGCAGCTGAATGTGAGCAGTACCAGCCTGCCACCTTCAGGCTCAGCGCCATTGAACTGGCCGGTAGACAAGGTCTTTATCACGCAATATTTCGGTAACACGCCTTTTGCCACAGCCAATGCCCAAATCTACAACGGTTTTGGTCATGACGGCGTCGACTTCCGAGCTTCCATTGGTACGCCTGTAAGAGCCGCTTTGACCGGACAAGTCGTTGGCGAAGCTAATACTGACCTGGTACCTGGTTGTTATTCCTTCGGCCGCTGGATCATGATCAAGCATCCGGATGGTTTGTCGACTCTATACGCCCACCTGTCGCTATCTGTCGTTGATATTGGTCAGACTGTAGTCACCGGACAAATTATCGGCTATAGCGGCAATACGGGCTATACAACCGGTCCGCACTTGCACTTTGGCGTCTATGCCACGAGCGGTGTTTCTATTCAGAAGTTCACAACTTCCAAACATTGTCAAGGTGCCACTGTACCTTTGGCTGTTTTGTCGGCTTATCTCAATCCACTTTCTTATTTGCCGAAAATGCCATATTAAGGCTAAAATATGTCTATGAAAACCAAACCGGCGGGGGATAGAGGCCTGATCAAAATGATCGTGCTCATTGTCATCGCTTTATTAGTTTTGAGCTATTTCAATATCAATCTACGCAGTCTAGTCAACGCACCGACCACTCAGGATAATATCTCTTATGTAGCTAGTAATACGGTCTATATCTGGGATAACTATCTCAAGGTTCCGGCAACTTACGCCTGGAACATCTTCGTGAACCTGATCTGGGATCCGGCCATTCAGAATCTCACCAACATGAAGAATGGGCAGACCACCAACATCGCCACTTCATCGCCACAACTACCGCCAATACCAACATATCAGTAGAGGACTATACTGGTCCCGGGCCTATATTACCCAAAAGATATATTGTGCGACATCCTAGCGGCCGGCCAAATCTTGACCCCAGCACTTCTCTGACGAAGACCACGGGTCTGTTCCATACTTCTCATAGAGATGTCTAGCGAAGGCTACATTACCCTCGACAGTATAGATGTCGATACCCATCTTGGCCGCTTCGGCCGCATGGTATCGTTCGTTGATCTGCATCACGCCAACATCCTGGTTATTGACCAATCCCCTTATGACTTTGCCATCTTGACCGAATTGTCGGAAGGTCGACTCACAGCGAGCAATATCTACCAGGATTGGCTCATCGGCATAAGACTCTTTGACATAAGCTTCAATACCCTTGTTATTGGCCGGACTAGTCGTAGCGACGCTATTTTGGGCCTGTGAGGCTGCCTGAATAACAGTCGACGGCATATTCGCGGTTGTAGCGGCATTGGCCTGACCTACGCCGTAAAGCGAAGACATCAGGAATGCCACACCAGTAGCTACTTCAATCATATGTTTAATTAAAAAACGAGCCTGTAAGCATGACGCTCACTTAGCTCATTTGTGCCCATAGTCTAGCACTTATGGTCTACAAAGTCAAGAGGTCTATGCCAAATAAATGGCTTTGTTGAGCCATATTTCAGCACCAAAAAACCCTTATTTTGAGCCATTTTTCTACCCTTGCGCCAAAAATAGCCTTATGTTAAGCTAGTTTCCACTATGGCACACCGCAAAGCAGAAGGCGCATCAAAGAACGGTCGCGACTCAAATCCGAAATATTTGGGCGTGAAGAAAAACCACGGCCAAGCTATTACCGTCGGCCAAATTATCCTCCGCCAGCGTGGTACTTCATTCCTGCCTGGCAAAAATGTCGGCGTAGGCAAGGACTATACCCTTTTTGCTGAAAAGGATGGCAAAGTCCAGTTCTCATCGAAGCGCAAAACTAGCTTCAACAGTGACATCGTTCGCAAGAAAGTTGTCCATGTGATCTAGTTCAACAACGCTTCCCTACCAAGAAAAACAAAAAAACAGGTCGACCCATAAAGGTTGATCTGTTTTTTATTCAGGAAATAGGAACTCCATTTAACTTAATCGCGCCCAGACCTTAGACCCATCAATAGTAGTTTCTCGGAGAGTAGCTGTACCCTTAGTGGGAACTCTACTTAGGCCGATTATTAGGCTGAAGGAATACATTTTAGACTACTGATCCCGCTGGGAATGTTCCCACTAAGGGTACAGCTACTCTCCTAACAATACGGTCTCTCAAAAACTCTATTGATGGGGCTTTGGTATTGATTCGCTGCTGAAATACCTCAAATCCTCAGGGGACTTCAATGTTCTGTCGAAAGGACCCTGCGAGCGCGACTGTTGCCTGGCATAGAGGAAATTCCCAGCAGGGAATTTCCGTGTCCTGGAGACCGAATATTGAAGTCCCCTGATGCTTCTGGGGCTATTCGAGACTGACTACCTGAGAGCTTCTCTAGTGAAGTTGCGACTAAGCCGCGGTGATTACCAGAGTAAACTTAGCTTTTTGCTCCCCCGCTTGGACCACTATTTCGTGCTCCCCTACCGTCTTGAGCGGCTGATCCAACTTGATGAATTCTGGATCAATCTGGAGCTTGGTTTGTTTGAAGATTTCCGCCACCACAGCTTCGCGGTGCAAACCAGCGAAAAGATGACCTTTGTCATTGGCCTTGCTGGCGACTGACAGATTCAAACCATCGAGATCCTTGATATTCTTGGCGATTAGATCGGCAATAACTTGCTTGTCACCTTGTTCCTTGGCTTTGATCAATTCGTAACGCTTCAGAGTGTCGCGTGTAGCCGCGATAGCATCACCGCGCGGAATAAGCAGGTTGAGCGCATGACCACTGGATACTTCCTTGACATCGAACTTCTTACCGAGCTTGGCGAGATCTTTGAGCAGAATGACTTTCATGTTGTTTGTTTTGATTTGCTAATACTGAACATACTAAGGCTGCTGGCTGAGTAGAGACACTGCCTTGTCCATGACCGGATCGTGACCAGCTTGGACATCGGCATTGGTCGTCGGCACGACATAGTCAGGATCCAAACCGTCATGGTTGAGATTGTGTCCGTTCGGCGTCAACCATAGAGCAATAGTAACCTTGAGTGAAGTGTTATCGGTGATCGGTACCAATTCCTGGACAGAACCCTTACCGAAGGTTTTGACGCCGATAAGCTTGGCAATACCTTGTTCCTGCAAAGCGCCAGCTAGAATTTCCGCGGCTGAAGCCGAGCCATTGTCAACGAGTACATACATCTGCAGATTGCTATTGAAGACATTGTAGCCTTTGCTGCGATAGACCTGGGGAGCGGCGTGGTTACCAAAAGCCTCGGTCACCACTACCTTACCAGCCGGCAAGAACCAGGAAGCCATATCCCAAGCGGCATCCAGATAGCCACCCGGATTGCCACGCAGATCAAGAATCAACTTGTGATCGCCAGAGAGGACGAACTGACGCAGCGCGTTACGGAAAAGATCCGGTGATTGAGCAGTGAAGCTGTAGAGTTTGATGACGAAGATGCCGTCAGGTCGGGCCGTGGCATCCAAAGTCGGAATATTGATAGTGTCACGAATAATCGTACGCTCAATCGGCTTGGTGGTACCAGGATCGAGGAAAGAGATTTTGACCGGCGTACCCTTGGGACCACGGATCAAGCTCACAGCCTCATCTGAGCTCATCTGATCCGTAGAAGTACCGTTGATAGCTACAATAGCTTCCCCGGCTTTGACCCCAGCTTTGGCGGCCGGACTATCCTTGAGCGGAGCCACCACTACCAACTGACCATCTTTGACGCCAATTTCCATACCTACACCACCGAAATTACCGGCAATGTTTTCCTCGAACATTTTGGCCTGCTGGGGCGGGAAGAAGACCGTATAAGGATCACCGTAAGAAGCCGTAAGACCGCTAATAGCGCCCCAGATACGATCAGAGACGGTCGTTGAGGCCGCGTTGACATCCTTTTGCTCCAAAATACTCCAAGCTTTCCAGAATGGCGCGAACTGGTCACCGGTAACAAACTGACCATCCGTTGCCTGAGCATTGCCGATTTCTGAAGAGATCGTTGGGTTACCACCGAAGTAGAGACCAATGATAAAAGCGATGACGGCTGTCGGTAGAATCACCGCTAAATAGAGAAATTTTTTGTTTGAGGCGGGCATAAGATAATGTCTAATTTTGATTAGAGTAAGCCCGACTATTATGGCACAAAGCGGTTGCGGCGCCAAGCGACGCACCGTATAATTGATCCATATGACCAATACTCACACCGCCAAGGGCTTGATCTGGGTTGACCTAGACTCCCCCACTGACGAAGAAATCGCTTATTTAGTCAAACGTTACAATCTCCACCCTTTGGTTGGTGAAGAGTTGAAGAGTTCCCCTTCGGTGGCCAAAATAGACTTCTACAAAGACTATGTCCTAGTAGTGCTGACCCTGCCCGAACGAATCCAGAAAAACGGCCGTTATATTATTGTCGACCGCGAAATAGACTTTGTGATCGGCAAAGATTTCTTGATCACTTCCCGTTCCGGAGCCATAGAACAGTTGGAGTATTTCGCCAAAATTTTTGAAACCAATGTCATCTTGGACCGTGAAGCCAAAGACAAACTAGAACATGCCGGGCACCTCTTCTACTACATGGTCATGCGCTTGTACGCCGGTATGGTTGAAGATCTGCGTAATATTCATGATGCTCTTTCTTCGGCTGAGACTCGAATATTCAAAGGCGACGAGCGCAGCATGGTGGAGGTCCTCTCCAGCCTGTCACGCGAGCTCATTGACTTCCGTCAGACGGCCAGAGTTCATCGAGAGATTTGGGAAGATATGATCGACTTTGCCTCCAAGGATTTCTTCGGTGGCGATTTTGGCAGTTATGTCTAAGATTTGCATGATGAATTTGGTCGCATTCACGAACTGATCGCCAATGCTCATGAATTGGTCGTCGATCTGCGTGAGACCAATGATTCACTGCTCAACACCAAACAAAACGATATCATTAGAACTCTGACAGTTGTAACTTTTATCTTCTACCCGGCCACTTTCATTGCGGCCCTGTTCACTATTCCAGCCGCTTATGTGCCAATCATTGATGAACGATCTGGTTGGATGATTATTCTGGGATCAATGATCGTTATTGCCATCGGTATCTGGTTATTCGTCAAACGTCGCCGCTGGCTCTAATCCTATGGATATCAAGATTTGGAACACTCTGACCCGGCGCAAGGAAGTCTTCGAGCCGATTCATCCCGGCCAAGTGGGCATGTATCATTGCGGCCCGACTGTCTACGATGACGCGCATATCGGCAATCTCCGGGCGTATGTTTTTGCCGATATCTTGCGGCGTGTTTTCGAATACAACAAATATGCCGTGCACCAGGTGATCAATATCACCGATGTCGGACATTTGATCAGTGATGCTGATGACGGCGAAGACAAGATGACCAAGACCCTGAAAAGACTCGGCAAGCCACTCACCCTAGCGGCCATGGCGGAAGTGGCTGATATCTACTTCGAGAGATTTGTGACCGATCTGGAAAGATTGAATATCGAGAAGCCCCAGGAACTACCCAAGGCTAGCCGACATATTGATGATGATATCGCTCTTATCAAACTGATTGAGGAGAATGGCTTCACTTATCAAACTTCACGCGGAATCTGTTTCGATGTTTCCAAATTCCCTGCTTACGGCAAGCTGGCCAATCTCAAACTAGACGAATTGAAAGCCGGTGCTCGAGTAGCACTGGATCCAGAGAAGAAAAGTCCGGCGGACTTTTGGCTGTGGAAATTTGATCCGAAACTTGGTTGGGATAGTCCCTGGGGCAAAGGCTTCCCGGGCTGGCACATCGAATGTTCGGCTATGTCCGTCAAATACCTCGGTCAACCCTTCGATATTCATACTGGGGGCATCGATCATATTCCGGTACATCACACCAATGAGATAGCCCAATCCGAAGCAGCTTGCGGCAGGCCGCTGGCTGACTATTGGATGCATAGTGCCTTCATCACACTGAATCATGACAAGATGTCCAAATCTTCCGGGAACTTTCTGACCCTACAACAACTGATCGACCAAGCTGTCTCTCCTCTCGCCTACCGTTACTGGCTCCTGACGGCTCACTATCGATCACCTATCGACTTCAACCTGGAAGCCATCAAGGCGGCTCAGAACGCCCTCATACGCCTCATGACCATAGTCAGTACCTATCCTGATGGCGGCGAGGCTGATTCGAGCTATTTGACGCGTTTCCAGACCTTAATCAACGATGACTTGGATATGCCTCAGGCTGTGGCTCTGGCTTGGGCCTTGATCAAGGATTCCGGTGTATCAGAAGCCGCCAAAAAAGCGACTCTTCTAGACTTCGACCGAGTCTTCGGTTTGAAATTGTCCACGGTGCCCAAAATATCAGAAACGACTGTTATACCACCGGAGATTCAGGCTCTGGCTGAAGCTCGTGAAGAAGCTAGGCAAGCCAAAGACTGGGCGAAAGCTGATGCCTTACGCGCCGAGATAGAATCACGTGGTTTTGAAATCCTGGATCAGGTTGATGGTTACAAGGTGGTGGAAAAATAAAATATATCGGATAACAAGTTGTCTGTCGGAGAACAGGTTGTACCCTGGTGGGAACTCTACTTAGAACATCCTGAAACCTTTAGCCCCATCAATAGTAGTTTCTCGGAGAGTAGCTGTACCCTTAGTGGGAACTTCGCTTAGAACATCCTGGAACCTTTAGCCCCATCAATAGTAGTTTTTGAGAGCCCTGCGAAACTCGCTACGCTCCCGCTCCGCTCAGACAGTCCTCGGTCTCTCAAAAACTCTATTGATGGGGCCTTGGTATTGGATTCACTGATTATTACTCATGAAAGACATAGAAGCATTGGGGTGATGAGACCTTGCGGAGCCGACGCACATCGAACATTATCATGTCTATTTCCTCGCGTCGGCGAGCACGAGCTGCGACACGATGGCCGTGCCGACAGCGTGTCTCAGAACCCCAATGCTTCTAGGGCTATTAGAGACCAACTACCTGAGGGCTCATCAGATTGAAATGGTTATCCTCCAAAAAACACATTTTCTCTGGAAAAACTACTAATGTAACTAATCCGCCTCGACTTCCCTATCAAGCCTAGTCAGTTCACGCAATTCAGCTTTGACTTCACCGAACTCATCAGCCAAATCTTGTCTGGCGGATTCGATTTTTTCCTCGAGATCATTGAGTCGACTATAAATGCGTGATTCCACAGCATCAATCCTCTCCTCCAATCGCTCGAAGCTACGTCCGATGGACACGGCAATATCATCACTATTTTTGTAAATAACTCGTTCCAAGCACTCAATATCCTTTTGTTCTAGAGACATAGTGGCGGCGATTCGATCGAAGTCTTGGACTCAAACAAATCGCGATTAACAAATAATAGCGGCACTTTAGCAAGATCACATTCAAATATTTCTCAAAAAAGACTCAATTTTCCGTGCATTTTGCCTCAAAAGCTGATGAAAAAATCAGTCTCTAATCATCCACAGTTTTTCCCCTATGTAGTTCCAGATTCAAGTCTTGGGTGCTAGTAGCATTGTGTTACAATCAAAACATCAAAACAAAAATATGGCCCCCGTTTCACCCTATCTCAAAGCCCGCGATCTGAAGATTCCACCTCAAAATCTCGAGGCCGAAAAAGCACTTTTGGGCTCAGTTATGATTCGTGGTGAAGCCATGCATGATGTCATGGATGTAGTGCATGAACAGTCATTCTACGCCACCAGCCATCGGCAGATCTGGGGCGTGCTTTCGGAATTGCATAACAAGAACACCCCGATTGATCTCCTGTCTGTTTCAGCTCGTCTCAAAGAAAAAGGCCAACTAGAAGACATCGGCGGCATGACTTATTTGACTGAGCTCATCAACACGGTACCTTCTTCCACCAATGCCAGCTATTATGCGGAAATTGTCGAGAAGAAGCATGTTATGCGTGAACTCATCCGTGCCGCCGAAGTCATCAGCGGGCTCGGCTATGAGGAAGAAGCTGATCTGCATGACCTTTTGGAAAAAGCCGAGAAGGAACTCTACGCCGTCACCAACAAAACCGGCTCACACAAGTTTGTCGCTTTGAAGGATACGCTGGATGAAGCTTGGGAACGCATTGATCATTTGCACAATACCCGCAACGAGCTCCGCGGCGTGCCGAGCGGCTTCCAGGAAATTGACGGCAAGTTGGCCGGCTTCCAGAAATCAGATCTGATCATCCTAGCGGCTCGACCCTCTATGGGTAAGACTTCCCTAGCGCTCGATATTGCCCGCAAAGCCGCCGTCAACCACAAGGTGCCGGTAGCCATCTTCTCCCTGGAAATGAGCTCTCAACAGCTGGTAGATCGTATGTTGGCCGCCGAGTCTCATGTCGATGCTTGGAAATTGCGTACTGGTCACAATCTCTCGGTCGAGAATGACTTCAAGGCTATTGGCGACGCTATCAGCCGTCTCTCCGAGGCACCTATATATATCGATGATCAGCCGGGCAACAACATCATCAAAATGCGCGCTGTGGCACGCCGTCTCAAGGCCGAGAAAGGCTTGGGCTTGGTCGTCGTAGACTATTTGCAACTCATGGTGCCAACCAATGCCGGCCGCTACAATGACAACCTCGTCCAGCAAGTCACCGAAATTTCCCGCTCGCTCAAGAACATGGCTCGTGAGCTCGAGGTGCCCGTCCTGGCGCTGTCTCAGCTCTCTCGTGCGGTAGAACAGCGTGGCGGCAAACCACGCCTCTCAGACTTGCGTGATTCTGGCTCCATCGAACAAGACGCTGATGTGGTCATGTTCATTCACCGCGAAGCCGACCAGGACCAAGGCGGCCGCAAGGAAGAAGCCGAGATCCTGATTGAGAAGCATCGTAACGGCCCAACCGGTACGGTCAAACTATACTTCGATACCAAGAAGACCACCTTCCTGTCAGTGGACAAGGCCGACTTCGGAGAATTCGACAAGGTTTGATTTAGCCGCTAAGATTACCCTATGGACAACCTGCGTCGGCTGGAGGAAATCTTCGCTCATTTTCCGGGCATCGGACCACGCCAAGCCAGGCGCTTTGTTTATTATCTCCTCAGCCGCTCGCAAAGCACCGTGAAGGAATTCGCTGACTTGGTGATGGCCGTCAAACAAAACAGTACTGAATGTCCCGTCTGTCATCGCTTCTTCTTGGCCGGTAAAACGACTACCGGTGCCGCGGACTGCAATATTTGCACTGATGCCGCACGCGATCATGAAAAACTGATGATCGTAGCTCGCGATGTAGATTTTGAATCCATTGAGAAAAGTGGCGCCTACAAAGGTCTCTATTTCATCTTGGGTGGGACGGTACCGATCCTCGATCAGGAACCCGACAAGAAAATCAGGCTCCAAAAACTCTTGGATCAGGTGCGTCAGAATACCGAGCTCAAGGAAATTATCCTGTCTTTGAATACTACCCCCGACGGCGAGCACACGGCAGAAATAGTACATGCGGCTCTGCAGAAAAATATACCAAACATGAAGGTCACCGTCCTCGGGCGCGGTCTCTCAACTGGGGCCGAACTCGAATACGCCGACAACGAAACCATCAGGAATGCTCTACAGAATCGACACTAGTCGTAATTACCATAAGATTTACTTGAGTACTGCTACTTAACTTAATCGCACCCAGACTTTAGCCCCATCAATAGTAGTTTTTGAGAGCCCTGCGAAACTCGCTACGCTCCCGCTCCGCTCAGACAGTCCTCGGTCTCTCAAAAACTCTATTGACGGGGCCTTGGTATTGGATTCACTGATTGGCAGTCCTGAAAGCCCTAGAAGCATTGAAGTCCCAATGCTTCTAGAGCTAACTCGGTTTAATGATATTTCAAGTGGAGTTCCCGCTAAGGGTACAGCTACTCTCCGACAGACAACCTGTTCTCCGATATTATTGTTCAAAAAAAGCCTCGTTTGACGAAGCTTTTTTATTCTAAAAACAATTATTTGAGATCCTCAATCTTGACCTTGAAGAAAGGTTGGCGGTGACCATTGCGCTTCCAGCCGGAACGGTTCTTCTGGCGATACTTGACCACCAGAACAGTCTTGGCATGACCAATCTCCGTCAGAGTACCGGTCACCTTGGCCTTCGGCAAATAAGGCGTGCCGATCGAAGTGTCTTTGCCGTCATCCACCAGCAAAACCTTGTCAAAAACGATGGTATCGCCGACTTTGTGCGTGCCCGAAAGCTTCTCAATAGTGACTACATCACCCTTGGAAACGGTGTATTGCTTGCCGCCGGTTTGGATAACTGCAAATTCCATAATGCGTCCCATTATACATGGTTCCTTGGATTTTGCAATCCTCTAGGCTTCTTCCGGCTTGTCTAGGACGGCTGTTTCAATCCCCGGAGCCTCGCCCGTAATACGCAAAACATCCTTGTCAACCTTCTTGAATTCCCGGCCGGCATGATTGTAGTGATTGACCACAGTCGCCAGAGAAACGCCCAATTTGGCATGGTATTCGGCATATTTGTTGAGATGAGTACCCAGCTCCCCCACTCGCTTGATGATATCCTTGGCGGTTTCCTCGATCTGTAGCGCTTTGAGACCTTGGAGAACCGTCTGCAGATAAGCCAAGAAGGAAGTCGGCGAAACGATAATGACTTTGTACTTGCTGGCCGCCCGTTGGATCAAATTGTCCGTTTCCTCAGTCACCACGCCGATTTTGTTGACCAAGAGGTCATAATAAATAGCCTCATGTGGAATAAACATGAAGGCGAAGTCCATAGTCCCCTCGGCCGGCCGGACATACTTGGCGGTTTCCTGAATGCGTATTTTCAGATCACCGACGAAAGCCTTCTCCAGACGCTCGCGCTCGGCCGGGTTTTTCTCTTCGGCCAATTTGTTGTAATTTTCCAGAGAAAACTTCGAGTCAATCGGGATGATCTTGTCTTTGACGAAGACCGCGGCGTCTACGATTTCCCCATTCTGGAAAGCGTATTGCATCTGATATTGTCCGGGAGCTAGAACATTCTTGAGCAAAGCCTCCAGATAATACTCACCGAGAATACCGCGGTGCTTGGGATTCTTCAGAATATCCTGTAGATTCTGGAGCTGGTCCGCGAAGGAGACCACCTGGCGATTAGTCTCGTCGAGTTTGGTCAGGCCCTGAGTCACCTCCTTGATCAACTGCGAAGATTCCGAGAGTTGAGCACGCATGGACTCCTGCATAGAGCGGGCTGATTCGTGCATCTTGGTATCAACGGAGCGCGTTAGATCATTGACCTTGCGATCAACAGTACGAGAAAGCTCGTTAACTTGCTCCAAAATGAGTTTCAGGCCGTCACCGTGTGATTCTTCCGGCTTGTTCTCATGGGCTGGACGCCGACTCAGGTAGAAAAAGACGCCATTGGCAATCAGGACCAAAAGGACTAGAATAACGAGGATTGATTCCATATTTTTATAGTATATCAAGTATATCGGAAATAACATGCTTCACCAAACCATCAAAGAAGAGATCAAGGAGGCTCTACGCGCCAAGGATACCATCAGGTTGGACACCCTGCGAGGTCTGAACGCCCTATGTCAGAATGAAATGCTCACCAGCAAAACACCAGGCGATCAGGAATTCCTCTCGGACGACAAAGTCCTGGCTCTAGTGAAACGCAGCGTCAAACAGCGCAAGGATTCGATCGAGCAGTTCGAGAAGGGTGGCCGACCAGATCTAGCCGCCAAGGAGCGCTCGGAACTATCCATTCTGGAAGCTTATCTGCCAGCAATGATGACCCCGGCCGAAGTGAAACTCATCGTGCATCAACGGATAGAGAAACTGAAGGCCGAAGGCAATTTTGACCCAAAGGCCAGCGGCAAGATCGTTGGCCTCATGATGAAAGAGCTCGCCGGCACGGCTGATGGTGCTGATGTGAGGGCCGCTGTGGAAAGTCTGCTCCGAGAAGAAGCTGCGCAAAAGTAACCTTTCTTGTCTTGTAATTCTCGGGCACCACTCTGTCCGTGGACTTAGTGCAAACCAACTTGATATTCGTACAAACGGCGGTAAATACCATCTGGTTTGTTGATCAATTCTTGATGCTTGCCGCTCTCGGCAATGTGACCTTTGTCGAAAACCAAGATCATGTCCGCTTGGCGCACAGTCGAGAGACGGTGCGCGATGATGAAGGTTGTCCGGCCGTGCATGAGCTTCTCCATGGCCGTAGTCACAATCTGCTCCGTATGGGCGTCCAGGGCGCTAGTCGGCTCATCCAGAATCAGGATGGCCGGTTCTCGCAACATGGCTCTGGCGATAGCCACGCGCTGTTTCTGACCCACCGAGAGCTTGATGCCGCGCTCACCAACCAGAGTGTCATATTTCTCAGGCATCGCTTGGACAAATTCATCAATATGCGCTTCCTGCGCGACTCTGGCCACCGCTTCATCGCTAGCCTCGAAGGAACCGTAACGGATATTGGCCTTGATAGAATTGTTGAAGAGAGCCACTTCCTGCGGCACGACCGCAATATGCCGGCGTAATTCGTGCAAATCAAGCGTGCGCGTGTCATAACCATCAATTCGCACGGTTCCCTCTGACGGGAAATGATAGCCGGAAATAAGGGAGATGGCAGTGCTCTTGCCGACCCCGGACTCCCCTACCAGAGCCACGACCTGGCCGGGCTCCACGGTAATATTGAGATCATGCAAGACGATCGGCTGATGGGGAGCGTAACGGAAAGAAACATGATCGAAGATGACTTGGCCGCGGAAAGAGCTCGGCGCCACCGCCTCGACTGGCTGATAAACTTCTTCCGGTTCCTGGAAAATCTTGTCTACGGCAGCCGCGGCGGTGATGCCATTCTGGATATTCTGCCAATTGTAGCCAATGGACACGAATGGCCCGAAGAACATCAGCGCATAGCCATTGAGCGCCACTAGCTCACCGACGGTAATTGCACCTGTGGCAATGAGACGCACCGAGATAATGAAGATTGTCAGCTGAGTCAACATCACCACGAATTGCTGGAAGAAGCTGATGTTGCTCCAATGTTTCTCTAGCTTCATCCACAGACCCAAGGTCTTCCCTAGCAATGATTCGCGCACCTTATCAGTCTCGTATTTTTCGGCGGCAGCCTGTTTGACGGATTCGACTTGCTGTACCGAAGCCGCGGCATCATCCCAGCTCTCATTCCAGGAACGATGTGCCTGACTGTCGATAGCAGCAATCGGCATCAGAATCTTCACAAGCAGAGCCAAATAGACGATCACACCCAACGCCAAAATACCGGATAGAGACAAGTTGATGCTGGCGGCGAGAGTGATACCAATGAGCACGCTCAGAAGCTGCGGGGCCATATTGCTCATGAGACCGATAATGGCCGAGATACGCCACGAAGCCATACTGATCTTCTGCAAATCACCGTTGGTATGAGTGTTTTTGTGATATGTCAGAGGTAAACGAAGCATATGCACAAAACCGTCGGTTTGGACTTTGAATTGCACGCCAGAATCAACACGGCGGCGCATACGATCTCTGATCCAATCGACATTGTTGGCTACAACTTGCACCAACAACCACAAAACCAGGAAAAGAACCCACAAGGGCCAACCAGTCCAAGGGTTCGTCAGCACTTGATGTTGGGACAAGTGAATCAAAGCATCGAAGAAGCGGCCAGTCACATACGGCACAGACCCATTGGCAATAGCTGAGATGATACCGAGAGCAATCAGCCAGTTGATCTCACGCCGCCAACTGCTCAGATGGCGCCAAATAGCTCTGAGGCCACGGCGAAAATCCTGTTTGGTTTCGGCTTTGGTCTTGGTTTGGGCGGCTGGGTTAGTTTGTGTAGTAGATGCATTAGACATGGCCAAATACTATCACATTAACGCCCAAAAGGTTCCAGAGAGATAGAAAACTTGGCGCCGCGGCCAGCTCCGGCACTTTGCGCCTGGAGCTCACCCTGATGCGCCGCGATGATTTCTCGGGCCACGAATAGCCCCAGACCGGAACCTTGACGATGGAAAAACTTGGCATTATCAGCCCGAGAAAATTTCTGGAAAAGTTTGGGCATGACTTCCGGTTCGATACCGATACCCGTATCAGCTATCTCGAGAACAACCCTCGAACGTGGCTCATCCAGATTGAGAATAAGCTCCACCGAACCAGCCGGAGTATATTTGAAAGCGTTGTCCAGCAAATTGGTGATGGCTTGGCGCAATCGAGACCGGTCAGCCAAGACTTGGTAAGTCGCCGCCGGATCAATGATTCGGAAACTGAAAATCACCGGCGACCGGTCAATGATCGGTTGCAGCTCGGCGATGATTTCCTCGACCAGCAAACGCAGGTCGACAGGTGCAAAATCATATTTCATGACTCCGGTGTCCAAGTGATTGATGTCCAGATAACCATCCACGATTTCCGTGAGCCGACCCGCCGACTCGTAGATTTTCTCAGCGGCACTGGCGGCAGCCGGTGGCAGAGCGCCCAAATCCCCTTCTAGGAGCAAGGAGGCATAACCTCTGAGAGCTGTGAGCGGCGCGCGGAGTTGGTGGGCCGCAAAAGAAACAAATTCGCTCTGGCGTTTTTCCAGAGATTCCAACTCATCTCTCAGACGACTTAATTCCTGGGTCGACGCAGTGTCATTTGCTTTTTTGCTTTTTGGCAAGCGAGAGATCATGACTTATTCTAGCACGGCAAACGCCAAACTCGGCGGGCATTTTCGAGGAGCGCCGTCTCCACGGTTTCGAGAGACAGTTTCTTGATAGTGGCAATCCGGGCAACAATCTCAGCCACATACGAAGGTTCGTTGCGCTTGCCTCGATGTGGCACGGGCGCCACGTAGGGACAATCCGTCTCAGCCTGAATCATGGACAGCGGCACGTATTCGACGAGCGGTACATACTGCGCCGCAAAAGTAACCACTCCGGTGAAGGAGATGGTGAAACCGAGATCGAGGAAGCGTTTGGCCTGTTCGATCGTCCCAGCGAAGAAATGCACATCGCCAGCGACTTTGGACTCCGTTGCCAAGATATCGAGAGCATCATCATAAGCCTCACGGATATGGAGCATCAGTGGTTTGCCCGTCTCATTGGCCAGAGCGATTTGAGCCGAGAAAGCCGCGCATTGTTTGGCCTTGGTATCGTCAGCCAAGTGGAAATAATCCAGACCGCATTCACCGATACCCAGCACTTTGGGCTCCGCCAGCATGGTCCGATAAGCCGCCGGATCAAACACTTCGCCAGTTGAGGAGAAAGGCTGACTGCCCGGACCCAATTCCTGCTCGTCGTGGAAGGAAGCCGTGGTATGGATGGGATGCAGACCTACAAAAGCGTAGACTCCCTCGTGATATTCCTGGGTCAAAGCCACAGCCGCCCGAGAAGTACTCAGTTTGGTGCTGGCGTTGATGATAGCAGTGCCCGAAGAGAGAGCTCGCTCAATAACAGCCTTTCGATCAGCTTCAAAGGCGGCAAATTGCGTGTGAGCATGAATGTCGACGCGGCGAAAAGGCACAGTAGTATTTGAGCGAGCTTTCGGCAAACCGATTAGATCTCCCCTTCCGAAGAAGCCGTGACATTCATATTGACAGAGTTTGATATGGTTGCGTCCCCCGGAATACCATCGGAACAATAGAGCGTGAAGATATATTTGCCGAGTGGAGTGCTGCTATTTGTCGGCATCAAACCGGTATCACCAGTGCCAGAGAAATTACTCTGACCGGTCCAAGCCGTCCAGTTGGAAGGGGCGGACTGACCAGCCGGTGGCGTCACCGAAGGTGAGCAGGTGTAACCACTCGGCAAAGTATTGTTCCACTTGATATCGAATGACTGACCGCGACCAACCGGCAAAGAAGTCTTGGTGGCGGTAGCAGCCGTCGGACCGATCAGGAGAGCGCCCGAGGCCGGGGCTGTAACAGTCACAGCTCCACAAGACGGCGACGCGGCTGATTGCAAAGAGGTCGTAGTGTGATCACGAACATAGAGTGAAGGACCGGAACCGCCCGGCGCGCTATAAGTGATCGTGTCGGTATTGCCGGAAACCCAAGTCACCCCACCATCCCAGCTATAGTCATAAACGCCGGATCCACCGGAAGCCGAAGCAGTGAAAGTTACCGTACCAGCCGAAGAAAGATGTGTAGTGGTAGAAGGACTGCAAGCGACTGTCGGCGCGGCGGTCGGATTGAAGACAACCGGAGTCGGCGAATTGAATTGGATCCATCCAACGACCGGGCCGCCCCAGGCATAGCCGACAAATTGTTTGGTGGAGGGCACATAAGTCACGCCGGAACTACCAGTCGAATCGCCGGTGGCGTGATTGGTGCCAGAGAGCTCAATCCAGCCATCCCAACCATCGGAGCGACTAGTC
Organism: bacterium; assembly: GCA_021782175.1. Classification (GTDB taxonomy): domain Bacteria; phylum Patescibacteriota; class Minisyncoccia; order Phycocordibacterales; family PALSA-1337; genus C7867-002. The sequence continues at coordinate 18,432 of JAJXVL010000001.1, read as the reverse complement.
ATACTCGAACAATCACCATTGGCCGTACCGGCACAGGCGCGAGCCCAGCCGGTGACAGCACCGGAGGAAAGATTGACGGCCGCGTTGCTACCGCTCGAAGGAAAACCGGACAAACCGCCGAACTGCACCCAGCCAATGTTAGGAGACCACATATCGCCGGTGATATTACCACTCGAATCAACACTGAGGGAGTAAGGACCGCCGCCGGCGCCGGCATCGCTAGAATTGGCCGAGAGCCAGCCGATAGTGCCAGACCAAGCCCAACCAGAAATCGTACCAACCGAGGTTTGAGCCGAGGTCAATCTTGGCACAATAGTCACGCCTAGTAACAAGGATAGCGTGCACAAGGCAATGATCCGAATGGTTTTTTTGTACATATTGGAGAGGAATGTTGATAATAGCCAGAAACAATGTTCTTGCCGTTTATTATACTCCAGTTCGCTCTCTGGCGGCCAAGCCCTTGTGGATAAAGCTTCATTCCTATTCCGGCCAATGCTGGACCATGAGCAGGCTTTGATCATTTCCTGGCAGAGCTGACCAGATTTCTTCCGTTATAAACGGCATGAAGGGGTGTAATGCGATCGTTAGTCTAGTCAGGATAGACAACAACAAATCTTGGGTGGCGGCCTTTTCGAGAGGATTATTCGAGCTAAACATTGGTTTGGACTCTTCGAGAATCTTGTCTGCCAAGGTGTGCCAAGTATAGTGGTATAGTTTCTCCGCCGCCAGGTAGAAACGGAAGTTTTCCATGTCTGTGGTAATGTCCTGTAGAGTGCTCTCGAATTCTTGGAGCCAAGCCAAATGAATCTTTCGAGATGGATAAGCTTCCTGATTCTCAATATTTCTCCAATCAATAACTGGTGACTGAGCCTTTTTGAAATCAGCCGTATTGGTCAGAATGAAACGAGTGATATTCCAGATTTTGTTGGCAAAAAGCTTATAAGCTTTGATTTTCTGTTCATCGATCTTGCTTTCCGAGCCAGGGCCAACTCCGACTATGAGCGACATGCGCACGGCGTCAGCACCATATTTGGCAATCATATCGAGCGGATCGATATTGTTACCGAGTGATTTGCTGATCTTGCGGCCCTTGTTATCACGCACCAGACCGTGCATATAGACCGTGCGGAAAGGCACTTCCCCGAGGAGATAAGTGGTCATGAGGATCATGCGGGCCACCCAGAAGAAGATCAAGTCTGAACCAGTCTCCAGTACCGTCGTCGGATGATATTGACGCATCTTTTCAAAAGCCGCTTCATCAGGCCAACCCAAAGTCGAGAAAGTCCATAGACCAGAAGAGAACCAAGTATCCAGAGTATCTTCATCCTGGCGCCAACCTTCTCCATCCGGCGCTATAAGGTCGCAATGAACTTCTTGGCCACGATACCAGACAGGCACGCGATGACCGTACCAGATTTGCCGTGACACGCACCAATCACGCAGATTTTCGATCCAATTGAAGTAAATTTTCTGGAAACGATCGGGAATGATGCTGGTCTCACCACTGGCGACGGCCAGCTTCATCATCTCTTTGAGCGTGGTCTCTGTACCAGCCACTAGGCCTGGAATAGAGGAATGTTTGAGCTTGAAGGGTTTGTTGACAGCCACAAACCACTGCAACTTGGGCAAGGGTTCGATCAGACCGCCGGTGCGTTGCGCCAGGCTGACATTGTGCTCGATCTCCTCTTCTTTCTCCAACAAACCATTCTCTTTGAGCCAGGCCACCACTGCCTCGCGCGCTTCGGTGGTTTTCTTGTCCCGCACGCCTTCCTGACCGACAATCATCTTGCCGTATTCATTGATGACTGGTTTGAGCGGCAAATGGTGACGCTCAGCCATTTCCCAATCGATCATTGAGTGTGCCGGTGTCACTCCGAGTGCGCCGGTACCAAAGTCTTTTTCTACCGCTTGATCAGCGATGACTTTGAGTTTGATAGGCTCACCGGCAAAAGTCGCTTCGAATTCCTGGCCGATCAGAGCCTGGTAACGCGGGTCATCCGGATGAACAGCGATAGCTGTGTCACCGAGTTTCGTTTCCGGGCGCGTGGTGGAAATAGAGATAGGAATATGAGCCGCGTATTTGAAAGTATAAAGTTTGGTTTTCCTGGTCTCGTATTCGATCTCGTCATCCGAAATAGTCGTCTGGCCCTTGGGGTCCCAGTTGACGACGCGATAACCCCGATAGATCAGTCCATCATCATACATGCGCTTGAAGGCGGTACGCACCGCCAGATTGCGCGGCTCATCGAGGGTAAAAGCTTCACGCGACCAGTCCAGAGAAGCGCCCATTTTGCGCATCTGTTTGATGATGACATCGTGAGTCTCGGAGACATGAGTGCCGATGCGCCGCAGGAGTTCTTCACGACCGAGATCATATCTTGATTTACCCTCTTCTTTCTGGATTTTCTTCTCTACTACTACTTGGGTGGCGATAGCCGCATGGTCCGTGCCCGGAAGCCAGAGAGCACGATAACCTCTCAGGCGCTTGTAGCGGGTCAGAACGTCTTCGATGGCCAGCATCATGGCTGAACCCATATGCAATTGTCCCGTCACATTTGGTGGCGGCAAAACCATCGAAAAAGGTTTGGCATCTGAAGGCAACTTCAGATTGTCGGGGTTGAAAAAACCACTCTTTTCCCAAGCTTCATAAACACGATCCTCCGTACCGACAGAGTCGTACGGTTTGAGGAATTTGTCAGGCAAGCCTGGCACCGGTTTGAGATTATCGGCCATGGGCATCATCCTAGCAGAAAAAAGAGCTTTTTTCACGCACAAACACGTGCAAAAAGAAACTGGACCAAATAGTCTCGGCTCATCAAACCATTATTGAGCTTAAGGGAAACTTTAGTAGGCGTAACGAGGAATATAGCCTGTCGTCGGTACGGTATAGTTCGGTTGAGGATAGGTCGGTTGCTGGTAGTAATAACCGTTTCCCGGTTGCTGATTGTAAACAGGCGGCTGATAAGTCGGCTGCTGATAATAGTAGCTGCCCGGCTGGTAATAATAGCCGTTGTTATTGTTGTAGGTATAACTCGGCGGCAGAGACCAGACTGGTGGTGTCGGCACATAAGGCGTCGGCGTAAACTGTCCGCCCGAAGCTACCCCCGGCTGATAAAAAGTATAGGAATAACCATTGGGATAATAAGTCCTGTAGGAAGTCGGTTGAGCGTTTTGGTCACAGTTGTAACCGTAGTTGCTGCACCAGGCCAAGGCCGTGAGTGGCAAAGCAGCCGTAACAGTGAGGAATGTGGCGATACCGACAGCCGCGGTGATTAGACGATTTTTGGTCATGATATTTGACATATTTTCTTAAATTACACACTACCCTATGAACCTATGGATGAAATGGTAATTATTTCCTAGAAAACATTGCCCTCGAAAGGTTTTTCAGATATTATAATATATGCAACAAATCGTCAAGAGCAGAAAAACCTCTGAACAGCTAGCATCATTATGATTATTTTAGGTATTGAAACATCATGCGACGAGACCGCTTTGGCTCTGATTGAGAAGCGTCTAGACCAACAAGGCCAGCCGGAATGCCGTGTCTTGGCTTCGTTGGTACATTCCCAAGCTGATCTGCACTCAGCCTATGGCGGGGTCTACCCATCGCTTGCCAAACGCGAGCACGGACACAATCTAGTGCCACTCTTGCATCAATTGTTCCTCAAAGCCTCTGAGGCTGGTTGGCCTGAAACAGAAAACAAGGAATCAATCGAGAAACAAGTACTGGCTGATCTGGCCAAAAATTTCCAAGACACCATAGACATGAACCGCTCCGAGGTGTCGCCGCAAAATCCAGAATTGTTCGAAACTTTTGCCGCGGCTCATTTCCTGAAAGAAAAAATTTGGCCGATTGAGCTGATTGCCGTCACCGAGGGACCCGGTCTAGAACCGGCCTTGTGGGTGGGAATCAACTTCGCACGTCTGCTCTCAGAACTCTGGCAGTGCCCCGTCGTACCGATCAACCATATGGAAGGTCATATCGTCGGTTCCTTGTGGTCAGACAAGATCCGAGCCACTACTTGGCAGAAGCTGGCTGTACCAGAGTGGCCAGCGATAGCCTTGCTCATAAGCGGCGGACATACGGAACTAGTCACCGTAAACAGTCCGGGTCAGTATCAGATCATTGGTCAAACTCGTGATGATGCCGTCGGTGAAGCTTTCGACAAGGCGGCACGCCTGCTTGGTCTGCCATATCCAGGCGGACCGCATCTTTCTCTCTGGGCTCGTCAGGCCGAAGATCTGGGCCTGGAGAGTCCAGTCAAACTGCCACGCCCTATGATCCATAGCGAAGATTGTGACTTCTCTTTTTCTGGTCTGAAAACAGCTGTACTCTATGCTGTGCGAGAAGCACCCCTCGACACAAAAGGCTTGATGTCTGAAGATTTCAAAAAAGCCTTGGCCTTGGAATTTGAACTGGCTGTCACCGAAGTATTGGCAAGCAAACTATCCAGAGCTATAGAAGTGACTGGAGCCAGAACAATCATCCTGGGCGGCGGTGTTTCGGCTAATACTCGGATCCGTAATAGACTTGTGATCACTGCCGCCAAACTTGGCATACCTGTTTTCCTACCGGATCACCAAATCACTGGTGACAATGCTCTGATGATTGCCTTGGCGGCGGCTTGGTATGACCACCCTACTCTGTCAGCTACCGAGCTCAAAGCCCAAGGAACCAAAACTCTCAACGAACCAAGAGTTTGAGCGGTCGCAAGATCGCGAGCAAAACCGCGGTAGTAAGAGTGCCGGCCAAGCCGAACATAAACTGACTGCTATTCAAGCCGAACAAGGCATCATACAAGAAGCCGGCTGCCAAGAATTCCAGATAGGCCGGGAAGAACCAGGCCCCGACAAAACCGACGATGAGTGCGACCGGCCACCAGCCAAACAAAACACTGATCAAGACGACACAATCAAAAAGTAAACGGATGAGGAGATGATTTCGAGACATAGATTCTATTTCTTCTGCAGATTCAAGAGGACGAAGCGCAGCTGATCAATATTGACTGGCGGCGCCAGCAAGACATCATCAAAAGGGTTAGCCGAATTGGTATTCACCGAAACCACGGTACCAAAAGCGCGATCATGTAGAGCCGGCTCAGTCACGATGTCGCCCGGCACTAGAGTGGTGCCATGAGGAACTTGAGCTCGATACTCTCCGCCACCTTCACCGACAGCCGTGGCTGGTACCCGATCTGGTCCCACGAGAACATTGAAGGAGCGTCCGGGCGAGGAGAACAAAGAAACGCGCGCTGTATGACGCCAGACCTCGGCAACTTGTCCGATCAGAACTTGTCCCGGGGCATAGACATTGGTGCTCGTACTGACTCCATCATCCTGGCCCAAGTCAATAATCATTTCATCATAGGGTGTGGCTGGCGGCCGTACGAGGACCGCGGCGGCCGTATAGATCGAGCGTGTAGTGGTAGCGCGACCGAGCAAGGTGAGCAAATCCTGATTCTGTTGGATCAACAATTCGGTTGTGGAACTAGCCAAAGTCAATTCTAGATTGGCTAGTTTCAGTTTGAGCATTTCATTCTCGGCTAGGAGCGAAGTGGGTGAACGCAAATCACCATTCTCGAAAGCCAAACCGGCCCGCCAGAAAGGCGCGGCCATGGAAGTGAATAATCCTGACCAGAAGTAAGGCGCTTGCCAAACCAAAACAAAGAAAACTACCGCCACAATGCCGGCAAGCCAGCCACGACGGCGCCAAGCGCCGGCTTTGTTACGAGGCGCTAAGTACGTCATCTTCGCTTTCGAGTAAAACTGGTCGGAAGAGCTCCAACTCTTCTAGAATAGCGCCAGCACCACGAGCGACCGCCGTGAGCGGGTCGTCCGCAATAGCTACCGGTAATTTGAGCGTATCAGAGAGGAGTTCATCCAGACCTTTGATAAGAGCCCCGCCACCAACCAGATAGATACCGCGCTTCATGACATCTGAGAGGATTTCTGGAGGCGTAGTTTCCAAAACTTCTTTCGAGGCTTCGACGAGGGTCTCGATCGATTGACTCATCGCTTCACGAATATCGGAGTCGGTAATGACAACTTCTCGCGGCAAACCAGTGATAAGGTCGCGGCCACGAATAGTAGTCTCCAGAGGCTCAGCTGGCACGACCGCGCCGACGGTAATTTTGACTTGTTCAGCCGTCGTCTCACCGATCAGGATCTTGAATTCGTTGCGGATATAGGAAACGATGTCATTGTTCAGGCGATCACCGGCAATCTTGAGGTTCTTGGATCGAACAATGCCCCCGAGAGCAATGACGGCGATATCAGTGGTGCCGCCGCCGATATCGATAACCATAGAACCAACCGGCTCATGGACTGGTAGGCGGATGCCGATGGCTCCGGCCATGGGTTGTTCGATGATGTGGACTTCCCTGGCACCGGCATTCTTGGCGGCGTCACGCACGGCACGAACTTCGACATTAGTCACGCCGGAAGGTACACCGATGACTACACGCGGACCGAGCGGCTTCTTGGGCAGGAATTCCGCGGCGCGCTTCATGAGGTAGGAGAGCATTTCCTCGGTCACTTCGAAGTCAGAAATGACACCATCAACCAACGGTCTGACAGCCGTGATATGCGCCGGAGTGCGACCGAGCATCTCTTTGGCGGCGGCGCCGACAGCTACGACTTGACCGGTCTTCTCGTTGACAGCCACGACGGATGGTTCGTTGACGACAATGCCCTTGCCGCGGACATAGACCAGAGTATTAGCGGTACCGAGATCAATACCAATATCGTTAGAGAAACGACCGAAAAACCTTTCCTTATAATCCTTGAATTTCATAGGCGTACATTAACACAAAGCGGAAATAAGGCGTAATTGACAGGATATAATTAGTTATATCGTAATATTACAACATCTTGGAGAGTACTCTGTAATCTTAGTGAGGACTCCGCTTAACTTAAGCGTACCCAGACCTAGCCACATCAATAGTAGTTTCTCGGGGAACTGGTTGTACCTAGTGGGAACTCACTTGAAATATTATTAAACCAAGTTAGCCCTAGAAGCATTGGGCTATGAGACACACGAGAGAGACTGTTGCTTGGTGTAGAGGAATGGATATGGTTAGTCACTACCCCAAGCCCCATTCCTAGAGTTTTTGAGAGACCGAGGACTGTCTGAGCGGAGCGGGAGCGTAGCGAGTTCCGCAGGGTTCTCAAAAACTACTAGGGATGGGGCTTGGGTTGAGAGCTTCTACAGAGAAGTGACTGTATTCAGGGTATATCTTACGGAAAGATATGTGTGAGGAAAAAGGTAAGTACAGAACCAATCACAAATCACTCAGAGCCTTCATGGTGACTACCCCTGTAGCGCGATCTTTGATTTCGATTTCACCTTTTTGCAATGTCTTGGCCGAGAGCACATAACGCTTCGGAATACCGATGAGATCGGCATCACCAAATTTCTCTCCGGCACCCACATCTCGATCATCATAGAGTACTTCGATTCCCTGCTTGGTCAGATTCTCATACAGAGTATCCGCGGCGGCCTTCACGGCCCCGGCTTCATCGAAAAGAGCCAGGAGATGTACGGCAAAAGGTGCCACTGATTCTGGCCAAACAATACCCTTGTCATCAGTGTGCGTTTCGACGATAGTACCCATCACCCGACCCGGACCAATACCATAACTACCCATGAAAACAGGCTTGGAGACACCAGCGGCGTCCTTGTAGGAGAGACCGAGCGGTTCAGAGAAACGCGTACCCAGGGTGAAGATATTACCGACTTCCACTGACTTCTTCTCGACCAACTCTTCGCGTTTGAGACCGAGATTGGCCAGGACTTCATCGTTCAGGACTTCTTTGTTCACAGCGATTCTCTTGGCTTCATGGACATAGATGAGATCCTCGCCGGCCTCAGAAACAGTCTGAAACTCATGCGAATATTTCGAGAAGGAACCGCCACTAGCGAAAGTGAGATAAGTCTCACCGCCCAAACCCACCCGGTCAAAGACACGGAGATAAGCCTGCTTGGCCCGATCATAGAAAGCTTGATGAGTGATTTCATCGACATTGAAGGAATAGAGATCCTTCATCAGGAATTCGCGACCGCGCATGATGCCACTCTTGGCGCGTTCTTCGTTGCGGAATTTGGTCTGGAATTGATAGACCGCCGCCGGCAAATCGCGGAAGGAGCGGATATAGTCGCGCATCAGATTGGTCAAAGCCTCCTCGTGAGTGAAGGCCAAGCCGACTTCGGCGCCATTCTTGAGCTTGGTTTTGAACCAGTTGTTGACCACTTCATCGCTCCAGCGATTCGTTGTCTCCCAGACCTGGCGGTTCTGCAGAGCGGTCAACAAGACTTCCTGGCCCCCGAGGGCATTCATTTCTTCCCTGATAATACCGACGATCTTGTTCAAGACTCGCAAACCGAGCGGCAGATAGGCATAGGCGCCAGCCATCTCCTTGTAGATGAAACCGGCTCGAATGAGCAGCTCGGCATTCTTGGCTACTTCGTCCTTGGGAGCTTCGCGGCGGGTGCGAGTAAAAAGTTGTGTTTGGCGCATATTATTGGCTTGGTAAGCTTGGCTTGAATGTTAACGAAAAATAAGGGTTTTGTCAGTTTATTTTATCAACTTGGCAATATCACGCCAGGTCAGGAAGATCATCAAGATCATGAGCAGGAAGAAGCCAATCATATTGATATAGTTGGTCAGTTTGGCCGGCAGAGACCTTCGAGCCAAACTTTCCAAACCGAGGATGAAAAGTCTTCCACCATCCAGGGCCGGAAATGGTATCAGATTGACTACGCCTAGGTTGATCGAAATGATAGCTGTAATCATCGCTAGGTAGGACCAACCCAGAGCCGCGGCATTGCCGACAATGCCGGCAATACCGACCGGACCGGCCACTTCATTCCAGTCTGGAGTACCGTGAAAAATATTGGCCACCAAGGAATACAGACCGATAACAGTTTCCCGGATAATAGTCACGGTGTAGCGGAAACCTTCGTCCACAGCCAGGAGTGGTGGCAAACGCAGATCAGCCACGCTATCCATGCCGACACCGATAGCGTATTTGCCCGGAGTGAACAGGCCAGCTTGTGGTTTGAGAGCGACAGTTCTCTCGATCGATCCGCGCCGGTATTCCAGATTGATTGTTCCACCGGCGGAGTTGTTGACCAGAGACTGGATGGCATTCACCGTCGGCGCAAAGGTCACCGTGGTCGTCATCGAGACTTGGCCAGGCGTATTGGCGGTGCTGACTTGATTGCTCACTGCCTCGACAATATCTCCGGCTTGGAGCCCGGCCTTGGCCGCCACAGAATCCGGAAAAATATAAGTGACCATCACTCGCGGGTTACTCAGATGATCCGCGTATGATTCGAAACCAGCCGTCGAGGCTGTAACGCCGGCCGTAAAGACACAGCTATATATGAGCCAGGCGAAAAGGAAATTGAAGAAAATACCCGCCGACAGGACGAGGGCCTGCTTCAAACGCGGTTGATTACAAAAAAGTCTTTTGGGGTCATGAGTCTGTACCGGCGTCGCGGTTTCCGCAATCGAGGTAGTTTCGGAGCTGTTATCATCGCTGAGGCTTCTCAGATTTTCCTCCGGCATTTCGCCGGCGATTTTGACATAGCCGCCGAGCGGCAGCCAGTTGATACGATATTCGACTTCCCCGCGGCGCCAAGACCAAATCTTGGGACCAAAGCCGATAGCAAAACTCTCTACGGCAATGCCGCTCGCTTTGGCCACCAGGAAATGCCCCAGCTCATGCACAAAAATCAAAACCGCCAGGACAATGATGAAAACAACAACGGTCATCAGCTTTGGATTTCTCGCTCTTTCTTGGTGAACAGATCTTCTAGACGCTTGTTGCCTTCGTCAATCATTTTTTGGGCTTCACCCTTGAGACGGAAGATTTCGTCTTTGCCATAACCGCCGGCTTTCTCCTTTTCCTGGAGATCCTTGATGACTTGGTCGCGATGACCGCGCAGATGGCGTTTGGCGTCCTCGAGCTTGTCCTTGGCCAGCTTGACGAAGTCTTTGCGGCGATCAGAAGTCAGTTCCGGGAAATTGACGCGGAGACCCTGATCATCAGTGGCGACGGCCAAACCGAGATTGGCCACCGTAATAGCCTTATCGATATCCTTGATCTGACTCTTGTCCCAAGGCGAGACACGCAGAGTGCGAGCCCCCTCGATAGTCACACTGGCTACTTCCTTGAGTGGCACGAGAGCCCCATAGGACTCTACGCGCACCCCATCGAGCAGAGCCGGCGAAGCCTGGCCAGTCCTGATCTGCTGCAATTCCTGTTTGAGCCAATCCTCAGCGCTGGTAATGTTTTTCTTGAAATGATTGAAGTCGTATGCCATATGCGGGCATTATAGCATGAATCTCAGAGGCTCATAGCGACATATTCGAGAAGCATCTTGAGAGATGGTGAGCGGTCTCGGGCGTACTTACGAGCAATTTCTACAGCCTCGAGTTTTTCTTTTTGCTTGCTCGGACCTCGTTCGTAGATTTCATACTCCAAGGCCTCCAAGAAATCGAGGGCGTCCTGCTTGCTCTTTTTCTCTTTGGCAATTTCTTCCATCAGTTTCTTGACTGCCTCGAGTCGGGCCGCCACGGACAACTTCAGGAAAGCCGCGGCCTGTTTGGCAGTTTCCCCGCCACCTTTCTCTGGCAAAGCCGGAGCAAACAGACTCAAACGCGAGCGTACGGTTGGCAAGAGTTGCGCCAGCGACGGCACGATCAGGAAGAATTGCGTACCCGCCGGTGGTTCTTCCAGGATTTTGAGTAAGGCATTTTGTGCTTCGTTGGTCAGACCAGTGATCTTCAAGACAAAAATCTTTCTGTTGGTCGCCGACACAGCCTTGAGACCAGCCGCGGTCTTGAGCTCGCGAGCATCATCGATGGTGAAACTATCGTAGACACGATCGATGAAATCCGGATTGCCTTGAAGTTTGAAACCGGTCTTGCGCTCCAGATAAGCCAATAGTTCATCATGCAAAGCTCCCCCACCGATGAGACCATAAGCGTGGTGATTGGAACCTTGGAGGAAATCAGCGAGAGTCATGCACACATTGTACAAGCAAGCTTTCTCAAGAGCTAGCGAGAAATGCTACTTCAAATCTTGATCGCATTTAAATAAGATTTAGACAAAGATAAAGGGCCCCGGGTATTACTACCAAGGGCCCAGCCGCTTGCGCGGATCCTCAATCAAAGTCAGCAGAGATCAAAATCCCCTATTTTTATTTTCGAGCCTGTATTGCCGCGGGCGTTCAGACGAACATCAGTGGTCGAATACCGACATTCTAGAACGGGAGGGTGTGCCAGGGACGAACCTAGGTGGGGACAATCCAAGCTGTCTAAGATCAACGATAGTCAGAGATACTACTCTGTTATTTTGATCTGTCAAGACTCTGTGCCGGATCAGGAAACTAGCGCTTGGCGACGATGGCTTTCTTGTAAGTATCCAAATGTTCGAGAGCGATGCCGGTACCCTTGGCCACGCATAGGAGCGGCTCATCAGCCAAGCGCGCTTTGACGCCAGTGCGACGGAAGATCAATTCCGGCAAATTGCGCAGGAGCGAGGAGCCGCCGGTCATAATGATGCCCTGATCGATGATATCCGCAGCCAATTCTGGAGGCGTGTCCTGGAGAACATCCTTCACAGCCTTGACCATATCTCTGAGCGGCGCGGCCAGAGCTTTGACAATCTCATTGGTCTTGATTTCCGTTGAACGCGGCAAGCCCGAGATGAAATCGCGACCTTTAACAGTCATCGACAGCTCAGTATCGAGCGGGATAGCTGAACCGATCTGAATCTTGATGATTTCCGACATATGATCACCGATCGCTAGATTGAAAGTTTTCTTGACATAGTCGGCAATGGCCGCGTCGAGCTTGTTGCCGGCACATTTGACTGAGGTAGAGGAAACGATGCCACCGAGAGAAATGACCGCCACATCAGTCGTACCGCCGCCAATATCGATGACCATGTGACCACGAGCTTCTTGGATCGGAATACCGGCACCGATAGCCGCCAAGATCGGCTCTTTGACTACATAGGCATTCTTGGCGCCGGCGCGGATGGCGGCCTCGATCACGGCGCGGCGCTCAGTCGAAGAGACCGAGGCTGGTACCGAGATCATCACATCCGGCTTCCAGATATTGAAACGACCCAGAGCTTTGTTGATGAAATAGCGCAGCATAGCCTCCGTCACGCGATAGTCGGCGATGACGCCATCCTTCATCGGCCGATAAGCCACGATCGAATCCGGCGTGCGTCCGACCATCTCCTTGGCATCGTTACCGACCGCCAAAACCCGCTTGTCAGCCTCGGAGACAGCCACCACTGAGGGCTCATTGAGAACAATGTCCTTGCCCGGCATGAAAACTAGCGTATTGGCCGTACCTAGATCGATACCTAGTTTCGACGAGAAAATACTCATAACAGGCTGACTTTAGCACAAAGAGGCCGAACCGCAAACGAGTCATCCTAGTCGGAACTTTCCAATCCCAACCTGTCAAATATCGAACGAATCAGGCTCGGTAATGACATAAGCTTGTATATTGACATTTTTTATTACAAATGTATGCTATCTGTGGAACCGGTGCTACCATCTAATAATGGATGGTCGCACACTGTAGCAGACATTATGATGCATGTCTGCTAAAACAAAGGAAAAATATGAGTAGTATAGTAAAAGAGCCTGACATTCCAGGTGATTACTGGGATGAAACGGTTGTATCCGAAGATCGTCCGGAAAGGTGATTTTCATCCACACACTGTGGATGGTTGACGGCATCCGTTTGCCTAATACGGACACAGCAGAGCACATTCTAACCTCAATCACGAATTCGCCATGTCTCGCGAAAGCAGCGAAAGCGACGATACGGGTTGTCCGTCCTACGAAGGTGATTCCGATTCCTCCGGCAACGGAGACGGAAGCACCGGGGAAGGGCGCTAACCAAACAATGTCAGTTCAGGGCGTCTTTGCAGATGCCCTATTTTTATAAAATGAAATTCAAAAAAATCGAAGGATCGTCTGGAATCACAGTATATTTTGAGCATCTTCCAGATGTACGTTCAGTCAGCATGAGCTGGACTATGTTCGTGGGTAGTGCTGATGATGAGAGTGTAGGATCGCCGGGACTCTATCACTGGTTTGAGCATGTGCCATTCCGTGGAACATCCAAATATCCTGGTGGATACACAGATACAAAAGGCTATATATCTAGACACGGAGGAAGTGTGGGCGCGTATACTTCTACACATGCGACAACATATCATGCACATGTACCAGTGAGCATATGGCGTGAAGCGCTATCCACTATAACAGATTTGATGGCACAGCCATTGATGACTGATACTGCCATCTATGCCGAACGCGATATAATCCTCCAAGAAATCACTAGAAAAAAAGCTTCACTGAGGAGTTTTGTAACTTATGAATTACCTGGGATAATTTGGAAAGGGCACCCTTTTGGCCATCCAGTGCTCGGTAATGAAAAATCATTAGCGTCAATGAATCCGAGCATTCTACGCAAGGCCCAGGAATACAATTATGATCGTTCACGGTGTGCCTTGTTTGTGAGCGGAAACCTGGACGAAAAGAAACTACTATCAGAATTGGATACACTGGTACCACTCATCCAGAAACGAGGTTTGTCTCCGAGACACTCTGCCGCGAGTTACGGTGTGCTTCCCGTGTGGCAACGCGGTGTAGTAACATCAATAAAGACCGAACACGAGTTGTCCATTGTATTAGTACTTTTTCCTATAGCCGATAAAATGTCTTTAAAAGAGAGATTTCGCAGGAGCTTGGTGGAACATATTTTTGGATTTGGCGGCTTGGATTCACCTTTGTATAAAGTACTTCGCGAAGAAAGGAAGTTGGTCTATTCTGCAGAAATAATAGCAAACGAGGTTCCCGGTGGTGGCTATTGGGGGTTTTATGCTGAGACGCGCCCGGAAGACATGAACGCAACCATATCTGCAATAAAAGATCTAATACAAAATCCAGAGATCATCTCTGAAGATAGATTGAATACAGTAAAAGCAGGACTTCGTGGATCGTTCGATATACGACCAATAGATCCAGATAAGCATAGAAGCTACACTGTACAGAGAGTGATCAATACTGGTATTGCGTATAGCGACGAAGAGTATTTGAACTCTATTGATTCAATCAGGATCGAGGAAATTAGGGAGGCTATACAAAAAATAGATCCAAACGATGCACACATAGTCATATTTAGAAAGGCTCTATAGGAAGTATTTTTTAACGAATGCAAAACTCTACCTTTTACAGATCTTGTATAAAAATTATAGCATATATGCTATAATACTCCGCAAAGCTTACCTTATTACCCTAATCCAAGCTTTGACTTATTTTGTGACCTATGAAGAAAAATCCTTCTTTGAGCCATATCGGTTCCCTCATTGCCCGCTTGCGTGAAGATCGCGGCTTGACTCAGGCTGCCCTCGCGCGCAAAGTCGGCACCACCCAGAGTGTTATCGCCCGCATCGAGAAAGGCGAACAAAATCTCTCGACCAAGACGCTAGCTCGGATCAGCAGCGCCCTCGATCACGAGATTGTCAGTCTCTCCAAGGGCGGCACCATCAACTTCCGCATTGAGGGTGGTCACAAGCTCAAAGGTCGCATCGCCGTGCGCTCGTCCAAGAATGGCACTCTGGGCGTAATGATCGCCGCGCTACTCAACAAAGGCCGCACTACCATAGCGAACGCGCCACGAATCGAAGAAGTCTACCGGATCATCGAGGTTTTGGAATCAATCGGCGTCAAATGCGAGTGGCGGGGCGACGATCTGCTCATCACCCCGCCGGCCAAGTTCGATCTCTCCGATCCCCGCTACTTCTCCCAAGCCCGGACCCGGAGCGAAATCATGCTCATGGGTCCCTTGATCCATCATCTGAGGAAGTTCAAGGTCAATCATCCGAGTGGTTGCCGACTCGGTTCGCGCACCGTGAAGCCCTATCTGTATGCTCTAGAAGATCTGGGTGTTTCCATCGAAACCACGACCAACCATTATGAGGTCTCACATACCGGTCTCAAAGCCAATCGCGAAATTGTACTCTATGAAGCCGGCGATACCGTCACGGAAACCGTGCTCATGGCGGCGGCGCTCATCCCCGGGAAAACTACCCTCAAATTTGCTTCCGCCAATTATCAGGTACAGGATGTCTGTTTTTATCTCGAGCAACTTGGCGTGCAGATAGATGGTATCGGCACGGCGACTATGGTTGTGCATGGAGTCAAAGAAATCAACACTGATGTCACTTACGCAGTTGGTGAAGATCCGATCGAAGCCATGTCTCTCATCGCCGCCGCTATCGCCACTGGCTCAGCTATCACTATTGAGGGTTGTGCTATCGATTTCCTAGAATTAGAACTTTTGAAGCTCAGCAAAATGGGCTTCAAATACAAAATTTTGCGCCACTACAAGGGACAGAACGGTCGCGTCAATCTGGTAGATCTTGAAACAGCTCCGTCTGAGCTCATAGCCTTGGATGAGAAAATCCACGCCCTGCCCTTCCCGGGCATCAATATGGACAACTTGCCCTTCTTTGCTCTGATCGGCGCCTTTGCCACCGGTGAAACCTTCATCCATGATTGGACCTTCGAAGAAAGAGCTATTTATTACAAGGAATTGGACAAGCTCGGCACGGAGTCCATCCTGGCCGATCCGCACCGCTTCTATATCAAAGGACCAGCCAAGCTCAAGGCCGCCGAAATGGTCTGCCCGCCGGCTCTGCGCCCCTCAGTCATCATCATGCTCGCCATGATGGCCGCGCCGGGCGTGTCTGTCCTGCGCAATGTCTACAATATCAACCGCGGCTATGAAGATCTGGCGGCTCGTCTCAACAAAATCGGCGCCAAGATCGAAACTTTCCGAGATCTATAGGATGTTGTATAACTAAGCCGTGAATATCATCACCGTTATCCCCCTCACGCGTTCCAAGGTTTCCTCAACCTTGTCCTATTTCACGGCAGCCGAAGCTCCGGTAGGGGCTATTGTCAGCGTGCCTTTGCGCAAGAAGAATATCCCGGCCATTGTCACCGAGAGCCGACCGGCGGCCGATCTCAAGGCTGAACTGCGCGACGCACCCTATCAGATCCGCAAATTGGGCAAGGTCAAAGCCAACGCTTTTTTCCCGGCCGCTTTCATGGCTGCTTGCAGCGAACTAGCCGATTTCTACGCGACAAATATTGGCACGGTTATCCGGAGTCTGGTCCCCGAAATCATTCTAGAACAGAGCGGTCGTATCGCCCCGCCTCTACCACGGCAAGGTGGCTTCTTCGCGGAGAATGCTTCGTTGGCTGATGAAACGATTGCGATCCAGGGGGATGACACTGATCGTTTCTCAGCCTGGCGCGGTCTGATCCGGCAAGAATTCGCCAAGCGGCAATCCATAGTCTTCCACGCGCCAACCATGGAGGATGCCCGCCAACTCTTCGACAATCTGCAAAAAGGCATTGAGAAATACATCTTCTTCATTCATACCGGCCTGCCCAAGAAAAAACTTTTGGAAACCTGGGCGGCCATCGCTGACTGTGATCATCCGGCGGTGATTGTGACCGCCGGTCTCTTCGTTCTCTTGCCCCGCGCCGATATCAGTTGCCGCATTATTGAGCGAGAGAACGGTCGCGGCTGGATGGCTAGCAAGTCTCCTTATCTGGACGCACGCCGCGCGCTGGAGCGGATCGGCCGCTTGGCCAGACAAAATGTCTACTTGGCAGATTCACTTCTACGGATTGAGACGCTCTGGAGACTAGAGGAGCATGAGATCACCAGCGGCACACCCTTCAAATGGCGCTCTATTTCCATGGCCGCGGATGAGCTCATCGACATGCGTCGCCGACCAGATCCACACAATCGCGCTGAACACACTACCAAGACACCCTTCCGTGTCCTGTCACCCGCCCTCGAAGAAATCATCCGCCGTACCCAAGCCGAGAACAGTCATCTTTTCATCCTGACAGCTCGCCGCGGCTTGTCGCCGATCACGGTCTGCGATGATTGCCAGACGGCCGTGGCTTGCAAGCAGTGCGCTACTCCGCTGGTACTACATGTCTCCAAGGAGACCGGCCGCAATTTCTTCATGTGCCACACTTGCGGCACGCGGGAAAGCGCCGATATCGTCTGTGCTGTTTGTGGTGGTCCTAGACTATCCCCGCTCGGCATCGGTACGGAACGTGTCCGTGAAGAATTGCGCGAACGTTTCCCGGGGCTGGAAGTCTTCCGACTGGATGCTGACTCCGCCACAACAACCAAACAAGCTTCGATCATCATGGATCACTGGCGAGCCAAGCCGGGCTCGGTCCTGGTCGGCACAGAAACAGCACTGACACGCCTAGATGCACCGATCGAATACGCCGCTGTGGCTTCGCTCGATTCTCTGCTGACTCTGCCGGATTTCCGCCTGGAAGAACGCTTGATGTATCTCCTGACCAGATTGCGTACGGCTGCCAACCGCGTTTTCTTGGTCCAGACGCGTCGCGCCGAGGAAAAAGTCTTCGAGTACGGTCTCAAGGGCAATTTGAGCGACTATTTCAATCGCGTGATCGAGAGCCGCAAACGCTTCGCCTACCCACCCTTCTCGGTTCTCATCAAGGTGAGTATCGAGGGCCGCAAAGATGTGATCGCTCGGAAGATGGGCGAGCTCCAGGCTCTGTTCACGCCGCATGAAGTAGATGTCTTCCCGGCTTTCACGGCGACGGCGAGCGGGGCTTCGACGATCCATGGGCTCATCAAGGTGCCGATCAAACATTGGCCGGACTCGGAGCTCCTGGCAAAACTACGTTCCCTGCCGCCGGAAGTTTCGATCAAGGTCAATCCGGAATCATTGTTGTAATATCAGGCACAATCCTTACTTTAGCCCCAGAAGCATCATGGGACTTCAATATTCGGTCTCCAGGACACGGAAATTCCCTGCTGGGAATCTCCTCTATGCTCGCGCCAGTCGCGCTCGCAGGGTCCTTTCGACCGAACATTGAAGTCCCTCTCCAATGCTTCTAGGACTTTCAGGACTACTAATCAGTGAATCCAATACCAAAGCCCCATCAATAGAGTTTTTGAGAGACTGTATTACTAGGAGAGTAGCTGTACCCTTAGTGGGAACTTCCCAGCGGGATCAGTAGTCTCAAATGTATTCCTTCAGCCGAATAATCGGCCTAAGTAGAGTTCCCACTAAGGGTACAACTACTCTCCGAGAAACTACTATTGATGGGGCTAAGGGTCTGGGCACAAACTCAAGTACCAGTGACACATTATTCTTTTGAGCCGAAGCCGAAGGTCGAGACGAAACAATCGGTGAAGGTCTGGCAGATTCGTTTTGTCTCAAAAGAACAATGCGTCACTGGTACTATAGAATTCATGACAGCTGGCGCAAAACATGTTAGAGTTTTGCCATGATCGAAATCGTCCAACGCGAAAATCCCGTCCT
>JAJXVL010000051.1 GCA_021782175.1 bacterium | reverse complement strand
ACGAGTGGCGTTCCGTCAGTATCAAGTTTGGCCAGAATATGGCTGGTGATTTCGATGAGATAGGAATCGAGCTCGCCTTTGTTCCATTCGGCAAAAATCTGACTCATCTCCTGGGCAGTGAGACCGAGGCCGGTGCGCATGATCTGATAGGCTTCACCGATGAGCTGCATATCGCCGTATTCGATACCGTTATGAACCATTTTGACATAGTGACCAGCGCCGCCTTGGCCGACCCAGTCAGCGCAGACTTCGCCCTGATCAGTTTTGGCGGCGATGGCCTGGAAAATATCCTTGATGGCCGGCCAAGCCGCGGCACTGCCGCCCGGCATGAGACTCGGGCCGCGACGCGCGCCCTCCTCCCCGCCAGAAACACCGGAACCGACATAGAGCAGGCCTTTGCTCTCGCAATAAGCTACTCGGCGCGCGGTGTCGCTCCAGAGTGAATTGCCGCCATCGATCAGGATATCGCCGGCTTCGAGATGCGGCAGCAGCTGCTCAATGAGTTCATCGACCGCGGCGCCGGCTTTGACGAGCATCATCACTCGCCGCGGCCGTTTGAGCTGACTGACGAGCTCAGCGATACTGTGCGCGCCCATTACCCTGGTGTTTCGGGCCGGACCAGCCAAGAATTCATCGACTTTGGCGGTGGTGCGGTTGTAAACAGCGACCGTGAAGCCGTGGTCGGCCATGTTGAGGACGAGATTTTGCCCCATGACCGCGAGACCGATAAGGGCGATGTCAGCTTGAGAATCAGGTGTATTTGTTGAGGACATGATGATGATATTAAATGACTGTTATTTGGTTTGTCTCTGTACTACGGTACAACTAGGTCTACTTGGTGCTAACCTTCTTGCCAAGATCGCTGAATGTACTCTTGGGCAAAGGCGGCATCTTCAATCGCTTCAATCGGGTGCTTAAAGCCAAAATATTCGATAATCAGTTTTTGCAAGTCTACTGGTACCGCTGACCATGATTGAAAATCAACCGTATCGTCATGAGCCAAAACCTTGTGATCAAGATCGGCGCGGCGCAACAAACCAAAAGCTTCAACCGAAACGGCTTCGCCAGTTTTGAAATTCCTCGTCGAAAAAACCAGAACATCCTCGTTGTCTTTTTCCTGGTGATTAAAAGTGTTTTCCAAATAACCATAAGCTACAGGCATCACGCCATTGTTCACTGGGATAGCTTCAGCGATCGGACCAAGATCAACAAAACCAGACTTATCATAAGCCAGATGAATTCTTCGATTCGAACCCCGGGGAATCTCAATGACGGCCTTTAGTTTCATGTTTGATAGTTATCAGTGTACTCCTCTCCACCCAACCACTCAAATCATCTCCAGCAACTTCTCTTTCCAGCCCTGATGGTCGAAACTGGACAGGAACAGATCGGACGGACAAGAAGTCTTGGGATTGATTTCCCGATGACCAAAAATGCGTTCTTTGCTCACTTGGGGGTATTGCTCCCGGATAAGCTTGGCGATGGCCGAGAGCACCGCCGGCGCTGGCACTGAGGCTTCATGATCGTCGTCGATGGCAATAGCCACACTGCGGCAATTGATAGCCCAGTCGCCGGCTTGCCAACCGACTTCCTGATCAAGCAACAAACGCTCGGCAGTGCCGTCTGTGCGGATGAGCCAGTGGTACGGCCAGAAGACCAGCTTCTCTTCGCGCCAATGATCGGAGTAGACGAGCTCCCCGGCATAATTCTTGGCATAGGCGGGTGCATACAAGCGCATGAGCTCGATGGCCGACAAGCGTGCCGGCGTGAGGCCGGGCGGCAAACTGGTGTGATGAATGACGATAGTATCGATCGGCGCCCGCGCGGCGTCCCAGGCTTTGCCGGTCTGGCCCAGGGCTACCTCACCGCTCGCCAATTGCTGTTCCACGAAACTGTAGATCTCCTCTTTGAGTTTGGCGGCCGCGGCCCGATCGCGCCGACTCTCGATCTCCATGACAGCGAGGAGCGGCGGCACTGCCTCATACCAACGCGGTTCGCGAAGCTTGTTCTTCCAGAAGGCGGGGTCGAAGAGAGGCATGATGAAAGACTAACCCTTATAACTTGTCTCGATACTGATCTAGAATAGCCTGAAACATTGAATGCATGGGCGAGGGCAATTTATCCAAAGAAAACCAACCGAGTTCATCGAATTTGTGCGGCTCGCCATTCCTGACTTTTTCACGATCAACCAGGACCCTGAAATCCAAGCTAATCCAGTGTGTTTTCTTACCCTTATTCTCGCGGTGTGCCTCGCGATAGCCCAAAAATTCATACTCCAGAACATCCACGCAATATTCCTCGGCGATTTCTTTCTTTAATGTCTGGATAACGCCATCCCCGAATTCCAAACCACCGCCGCCATTGTCCCACCGACCGTGTTCATCTCGGCAATTGACGCTACGCTTATTAAACAAATAATGGCCCTTGCCGTCGTGACACAGGTATGAGACCGTAACCCCCGTGAAATCTTCTCCTTTGTTCATACAGACATTATACATCAAGAAAAATCAATTCGTTTCTATAGCACCCAAATGATCCAAAACAACAGCATTCGGTAGATGAGCCAGAAATTTTCCACTGACAATCAATTTTGACTTACGAAGTCCGCTGCCAATCACTACTTCAGCAGAATCAGCCACGGCCTTGTCGATCAAGATTGGCCAATCGGTCGGCAAACCAACAGGCGTTATACCGCCATATTCCATACCGGTAAGTGTTGTAGCCTCATCCATAGGAGCAAATGAAGCCTTCCTGGCTCCCAAGTGCCTCCGGATCAAACCATTTACATCGGCCCTAGCATTGCCAAAAACTATGCAAGCCGCATACCAATTCTTATCACCACGACTGGCCTTGATCACGATGCAATTGACTGTCCGAGCAAGGTCAACTTGGTAATGCTCGCAAAAAGCCGCTGTGTCTGAAAGAGCCGCATCTATTTCAGACACACCAACTTCTGAATCTGCGTTTGATAAAGATTTCAAAAAGGAGGCCGTGGGCAAAGCAACCAAAGCGAGATTGTTCATTACGGGGAGGATCTTCAGTGTGCCCAAATTCTTATTCATAAGCAAAATTTATTGTACAGATAATTATAACAACTTGACCCCGATAGCATACAAACCGTATTTCTCAATCCGCTCTTTGTAGCCTTCCAAACTGTTATAGCTCTCGATGCCGGCCTCGATGTTTCCACCGCTCGACAGGACATTCTTGGTTCCTTCGG
>JAJXVL010000009.1 GCA_021782175.1 bacterium | reverse complement strand
GCTACATGCATTCACGAACTTGCAGGCGCACCGCCTCCATCCCGGCGCCGAAACTGCGTCCCGTGCACGAAGTGCGATACTCGGGATTCCATGAAGTAGGTTCGAGCGGCGGCGTAGAGACGCACAGTGTCGTGAGTCGACTACAATTGGTACTTGAATTTGTGTCCAGATACTTGGCCCCATCAATAGTAGTTTATTGGAGAACAAGTTGTCTGTCGGAGAACAGGTTGTCTTTCGGAGAACATGTTGTACCCTGGTGGGAACTCCACTTAGAACATCCTGAAACCTTTAGCCCCATCAATAGTAGTTTTTGAGAGCCCTGCGAAACTCGCTACGCTCCCGCTCCGCTCAGACAGTCCTCGGTCTCTCAAAAACTCTATTGATGGGGCCTTATGGTTGATTCGCTCCTGAAATACCTCAAATCCTCAGGAGACTTCAATGTTCGGTCGAAAGGACCCTGCGAGCGCGACTGTTGCCTGGCATAGAGGAAATTTCCAGCAGGGAATTTCCGTGTCCTGGAGACCGAATGTTGAAGTCCCCTGAGGATTCCGGGGATATTTGAGACTGATTAACTGAGGATTCATCGAATTGAAATGAGTGTCCGGAAAAGGGCATATTGTCTCTGACTTCCTGACTAATATTCCTATGGTAGAATTGGCATCATGAAATCCGTCCGAGCCTTCACCCTGATCGAACTTCTGGTCGTCATTTCCATCATCGGCCTGTTGGCCGCGGTTGTCCTCGTATCATTGAATAGTGCTCGAGCCAAAGGACGCATTGCTGCCGGGCAGATCTTCGATTCGAACGCTTATCAGACTATGGGTGTCAATCTCGCTGCCGGCTATAACTTCGATGAAGCCAGTGGTAATGCTCTCGATAGCTCTATCAATGGCAATGAAGCTCAAGCTATTACTTATGGCCCATCACCAGTCACGATCCAAGCTGGAACTTTGCATATCGGTGGCACGCCCAATCAGCCTCCTTTGGGTGGTATCAATGCCTTCCAGGGTGCTATTGATGATGTGCGCATATACAATCAGTCCATTGCCGCCACTGCCATCAAGCAGATATATGTCGAAGGTTTGCCATCACATCTGTTCGCTTGGCGCTAAGGGGATTGCGAGTTCCCAAAGGTCAATACCGAGTGAAAATCTTGACATTTTCTATCTTTTGGGATACATTCAAGACTCCAATCAATCTCGTGAGTCTGGTGTAGTTGCACCGTATTATTTGAATTACTCGGGAGACAAAGGAAAACTACATGCCTTATTTCAAACAAGCGCACCGCAGCGGCCGCTCTAGTGGCCCCAAGGGTGCCCGACCGGCTTTTCGTGGTCATGGTGCTGGTCGTCGTTCGACTAGTCATACTCGGCCGAGTCGCGGTCCAGCCAGACAGCGTCTCAACCCGGCTCTCTTCGTGAACAAAGTCGTCATGACTGAGGAAGTTCAGGTTTTCAAGCCGGAACATGCTTTTGCTGACTTTGCTATTGATAGCCGCCTCAAGCAAGCGGTAGTAACCAAGGGTTATGTTTTGCCCACACCGATCCAGGACCGGACTATTCCGCATGTCTTGAAGGGTGTTGATCTGGTCGGCATTGCCAATACCGGTACGGGCAAGACCGCGGCTTTTCTCTTGCCGCTCATCCACAAAGTCCTGCTCAAACCTGCCGAAAAAATCATGATTATTGTGCCAACGCGTGAGCTGGCTCTGCAGATCGACCAGGAGTTCAAGGAGTTCTCTCGCGGCCTCAGGCTTTTCTCGGTTTGTGCCGTTGGTGGTTTGCCCATCAGCCGACAGATAGCTTTCTTGCGTCGAGCGCATAACTTCGTCATTGGCACGCCAGGTCGTCTCAAAGATTTGATCGAACGCGGCGTAGTCAAGCCGGCTACTTTCCGCACAATCGTGCTCGATGAGGCTGATCGCATGCTCGATATGGGCTTCATCGGTGATATGCGCTATGTCATGTCACTCATGCCGGCTGACCGTCAGACGCTATTCTTCTCAGCCACACTGTCGCCGGAAATCGAACGCCTCATTGGCGAGTTCCTGAATGAGCCGGTACGCATCTCCGTCAAGACGGGAGATACTTCCAAGAATGTCGAGCAGGATGTTGTTCGTCTCCAGAATGGTCGTAGCAAATTCGATACTTTGCAGGATTTGTTGCAAGGGGCCGAATTCAGCAAGGTCCTGATCTTCGGTCAAACCAAACATGGCGTGGAGCGCCTATCACAAACTTTGATCAGCCGCGGCTTCAAGGCCGAGTCTATTCACGGTAACAAGAATCACAACAAGCGCCAGCAAGCTCTGAAACTTTTCAAGGAAGGACATGTCCAAATCCTGGTGGCTACTGATGTGGCGGCGCGCGGCCTGGATATTGCTGATGTGAGTCATGTCATCAACTATGAATTGCCCATGACCTACGAGGATTATGTGCATCGTATTGGCCGTACCGGCCGTGGCAACAAGCGCGGCAAGGCTCTGACCTTCATCGAGTAAGCTCTAGGACTGATCCGGCGTCAAACGCTCCAGAGTAAAATCGAAAGTTGAACCCTTGTCTATCCCGGCTGAGGAGATGCTGAGTCGACTATGGTGGCGACCGAGAATTTGTTTGGCGATATACAAACCGATACCCATGCCTTCGGTGTCGGCAGTGCGCGCGCGGCTGCCACGATAGAGCTTGGAAGAAATGAGAGGTAATTCGGTCTTGGTGATGCCGATACCGGTGTCAGTTACGGTGCAACGGAGCTTATGACCGTTGGGTTCGACCGTGAGGGTGATTGTGCCGCCTGAGGGTGTGTAACTGATGGCGTTTTCTAACAGAGTTTGCAAGACGAAACGCAGACGGTTTTCGTCGTAGGCGGCTTGGAGTCCGGGAGCGATTCTTGTTTCCAGATGGATCTTTTTGAGAACAGCGTGAGGTTCAAGATTGTGCGCAACATCTCTAGCAAAATCAGAGAAGTCGTGCGGTATCAGCTCATACTGGTATGGTTGCTCTTCATTCTCTGAAGTTTGGGCCAGAAGATCCGTGAGCTCTACTAGTTTGGCATTGGCTTCTTCGATATAGCCTAGTTGTTCGTTTGATTCACCTGAAGGTATAGTTGTTTGGCGCAGATTCTCCGTGGCCCATTTGATGTGAGTGAGTGGTGTGCGGAACTTGTGCGTAACCGTGGTGATGAATTCGTATTTGAGAATTTCATTTTCGCGTAAGCGGCGCCATACCAGCCAACCAACAGTGACAATCATGATGCCAGAAACAAGAGGGGTGAACCAATATGGAAAATTTGGATCCAAACGCAGGACCAATTGATCCAAGAGATCAAAACCAGCGATGAGGAAACCCACCAGTATTACAGCCGCCGAAAAACCAAAAGCTTTCTTGGCAATCACACGAATATCCATAAGCTCGTAACGAACGATGGCGTAGGTGAATGGTACGGCAAAAACGACAGGGAAGAACATACCCCAGACCGGGTCAACGGGAATATTCCAGATCAAGAATAAGGGAATCAGTCCCGTAATCCAGCCTAGAGCCAAGGCCAGAGCAAAATAACGATAACGATTACGCTCGATTGTGTCGGCTGTGCGGCGATAGGCCCGAGCTAGCTCATAGATGAAATAAGTCGGCAGAAGTATATTGAAAACCAGTCTCATTAGCCACTGCCAAGCCCCGGCTACATAATAGTCCGGAAAATACATTTTGGGCATTGAGGTCAACAAGAATTTGTCCGGGAACAAGAGGTATAGAGCCACAAAGGCGCCGCCAATCAGGTAAACAGTTACAATCAAACCAAGTTTGCGTTTGGCACGGCCGATGGCGGCCATCACGCAATGAAAATTGAAAACACTGATGAAGATAACGCTCAGGTTCCAGGTGAAAAATTGTCTGGACAAGACTGGATTGGAGGTGTTGACACCTAGTAAGTGTGAAATCAAGAAAACGATCACAGCCAAGATGGTCAAGGCCATGGTGACATTCTCCGTACGACGATAGTTTTTTCTCAGGACAAAAAATATAATCGCTGTCGAAACAATCAGCGACAAAACCGCCACGATATTGTGGACTAGGAGATGAGCATTTGCGGACATCATGGCGTTATTATACGCCGATTGAGTCCAACTTACAGCTTATTTAATCCCCAGAGTGTCGCGAAGCTTGGATTCGTCAAAGCCGACAACAATCTCACCACCGATATCAATAACTGGCACGCCCATTTGGCCTGTCTTGTCGATCATTTCCTTGCGTTTGTCGAGATCGGTAGCGACGTTGAAGTCTTTGTACTCCAAGCCATTCTGCTTGAAGAAATTCTTGGCCATATTGCAATAGACGCAAGTCGGCGTGGAATAAATAGTGATATTTTTTGGCATATTATTTGAATGTCTAAGTTGTTGTATTAAACACGAACCTTTCGGCTACATTGTAGCATGAACCTTTTGGTCTGCAACAGGTTCGCTCTGTCGTGTTATAATGGAAAATCACCATTTATGGGTTATTTGCGATTCTTCTCTTCTTTGACGGAAACTCTGACGGCGATCGCCCTTGGTGGCGGCTATTTATCGCTATTTCTGATCACTCTCCTAGAAGGATTACCATTGATAGGTATCTTGATTCCAGGGCATGTGGCGGTAGTAGCGGCTGGTTTCCTAATCTCGGTGGGAGTTTTCCAGGTCAAATGGGTAGTGACAATCACTATTATCGGCGCTATCGCCGGAGATTACATCAGTTTTGCCCTGGGCCGACGCTACGGTTGGCCGCTCATCGAGAAGTTGCGCGGCTGGTTCTTCATCAAGAATGACCACCTAGAGAAAGCCAAGCAACTCCTGGCTACTCACACCGGCAAAGCTTTGATCATCGGTCGTTTCAATCCGGTGACGCGCGGGATCATGCCTTTCTTGGTGGGAGCTAGTCGTAGTCCTTCCGGTCGGTTCTGGATCTGGAATGTTGTTGGAGCCACAGCCTGGGTTTTGAGTTCCTTGATTCTGGGTTATGGTCTCGGTTTTGGTTATCACTTGGCGGCCGGTGAAGTTGGCAAGGTGGCTCTCGCCGCTGTCCTCCTCGGTTTGCTGATCATTTGGGCCTATCGTTTTGTTAATGCTCGTTTCCACATTTTCCGCCGATACGAACTCTTCATCCTTAGTTTGAACCTAGTGGCCCTACTGGTCTTGGCGCGTATGATCCAGGATGCTTTTGCCGCCCAATCATTCATGGCCGGTTTTGATACCTGGGTCAATATTTTCATGATGTGTCTCTCTGGTTTGGCTCCGGCTACTTTGGCGGCCACTTGTTTCTCTTTTGCCAAGATTCCTTGGTTAGTACCTATTGCGGCCTGGGTCAGTGCTCTCGGCGGCGTGGTCATGGCTAGTATCGTGACTATCATTATGGGTATCTTCTTGGCTTCGCGGACCAAGTGGCGCTCGACTTCTATTCTCCTCCTCTCCATGGGTTCAACGGTGGTTAGTATCGGTTGGCTCAAGGATTTCTTTGCCCGAGCCCGTCCGGACAACCTCCTTCTCCCGGCTCATCCCGCTTGGCTCAGCTGGCTTTTTGATCAAGCCAATCTGGCCGCTGATCCGAGCTTTCCCTCCGGTCATGCCGCCATGGCGGCGGCCTTGGCTGTTGTGGTGGCTTACTTGTGGTCGCCAAAAATCCGCTCCTGGATGGTTCGAGAGCTTTTCATTGTCTTGTGCGTCCTTGTACCGATCGTGGTCGGTTTGTCTCGAGTAGTCCTGAATGTTCACTGGGCTTCAGATGTGATCGCCGGCTGGTCGCTGGGCGTCTTCTGCGCCACCAGTGCTATTCTACTGGTTCGTTATTTAGGAGCCCTCATAGAGGACAAGGTGCTTTAGTTTGCTTTAGTTTCGGGCTTTGACTAGAGATTGTCCGCTCATAGCTTCGGGTATCGGCAAACCTAGCAGGGTCAATACACTGGGTGCCAAATCCGAGAGTCCGCCGTCGTGGATTTCATAATCCGAACTAGTGATGATGCAGGGAACTGGTGAAGTGGTATGAGCAGTGTGCTTGGTGCCAGTCTCCGGATCGATGTTGATTTCGGCATTACCATGATCAGCCGTGACGAGCGCTACACCACCGCGTTTTTCTAGAGCTTCAAGGACGCGCCCGAGCTGAGTATCTACTGTTTCCACAGCCGTGATAATGGCCGGTACATTGGCGGTATGTCCGACCATATCGGCATTGGCAAAATTGATGAAGATGAAGTCTACTTCACCAGCCTCGATCTCCGCGATGGCTTTGTCAGCGATAGCCTCAGCGCGCATTTCCGGTGCCTCATCGTGAGTCTTCACATCCTTGCGGCTATCGAGCATGATGTCTTTCTCTCCCACGCAAGGCTGATCCTGACCACAGTTCAGGAAATAGGTAGCATGAGCGAATTTTTCAGTTTCGGCAATACGAGCTTGCTTCAAGCCGGCCTTGGCGATTTCTAGACCGAGAGTGGTCTCCACGGAACTCGGCGGGAAGGCTGTTTGGCAAGTAAAGTCGGTGCAGTATTCGGTCAAGGTTACGAACATGATGTTGCTATCCTTGGGTAGAGCCAGCATCTTTTCTGAGAGCATGCGGGCACGATCGGCGCGGAAGTTGAAGAAGAAGACGGCATCATTCTTCTCGATGGCGCAGCCGAGACCTTCTGGCGTAGCGCAGACTGTCGGCGGCAAGAGTTCATCTCGTTCGCCTTTCTGATATTGAGCTTCCAGATAAGCTGAAGGCTTGATCTGGCAGATGTCACCCTGACATTCGAACATAGCCTTCTCGGTCCGAGCCAGACGATCCCAGTTGTTGTCTCGATCCATGGCGTAGTAGCGGCCGGAAATGGTGGCGATGAAGTAGTTGGGGCCAAGTTCCGAGAGTACAGATTCTAATTCTTTGAGGTAAGCTGAAGCACTCTGAGGCGGAGTATCGCGACCGTCGGTGAAGACATGTACAGCCACCTTGGGCACGCCCTGTTTATGGGCCAAGCGCAAGAAAGCATAGAGATGGTTCTGGTGGCTGTGGACGCCGCCCGGTGAAACCAGGCCTTGCACATGAAGGGTAGAGTTGAATTTTTTGACGTGGTCAAATAGAGATAGAAGAGCCGGATTGTGATCAAACTCGCCAGTTTGAATAGCTTTGTCTATACGCACCAGATCGGTGTCGATCGGTCGACCGGCCCCAATAGTCATGTGGCCGACTTCACTGTTACCCATCTGACCTTCGGGCAAACCGACAGCTTGGCCGGAGGCCTTGAGCAAAGCATGCGGATAATTTGACCAGATTTTTTCAAAAACCGGTTTGCGGGCGGCAGCGACGGCATTGTCTCGGGCTTCCAGACGATAACCCCAACCATCCAGGACGATGAGCAAGACGGGGCGTGTTTTCTTGTGAGGATTCATGAGTAGTGTGAGGAAACTTAGGATATTTTGTAAAGCGCTATTATAACATGTGCAGCAAAACCCGCCGAAGCGGGTTTTGCTGCCATAGGGTAGGCTTTGGTCTCTCACAAGAGGTGAAGAGATGCCGAAAATAGTAAAGTGGTGTCCTCGTCCGACCCGGAGGTCGGCTTGTATGGGACCCATAACGTTTTTTTAAGGTTCTCTACCTTCTGAGGGAGATGCGTAAGCCTATGTTCAGTGTAGACCTAAGGGTGCCGAAGTCAATCCTTTTTCGGGGAAAACTTGGTGGACAAGTTGTGCATAACTGCCTTGGCGCCCAGCCCTTCCTCAATTCGGAGCAATTGGTTGTATTTGGCTACTCGATCTGTGCGTGAGAGCGAGCCGGTCTTGATCTGGCCAGCGCCGCTACCGACCGCAAAATCAGCAATGGTGGCGTCTTCGGTTTCGCCAGAACGATGCGAAATAACAGCGGTATATCCGGCCTTGGCTGCTAGAGCGACAGCGTCGATGGTTTCGGAGATAGTACCAATCTGATTGAGCTTGATCAGGATGGAATTGGCGACTCCTTCATCGATGCCTTTTTGCAAGCGTTCGATATTAGTTACGAAGATATCATCACCGACTAGTTGTAGCTTGTTACCGAGCTGCTTCGTGAGCAGGGCCCAACCCTGCCAGTCATCTTCCGAGAGGCCGTCCTCGATGGAAACGATCGGGTATTTGGCTACCAACTTCTCGTACCAAGCAACCATAGCGGCACTGTCGAGCTTCTGATTGTCGCGGACGAGAATGTACTGTCCGTCCTTGTAGAGTTCGCTGGCGGCTACATCGAGAGCGATGGAAATTTGTTCCCCCGGAACATAGCCGGCTTTGCTGATAGCTTCCATGATCACTTCGAGGGGCGCTTCATTCGAGGGTAAGGAGGGAGCGAAGCCGCCTTCATCGCCGACAGTTGTCGGCAAGTTCCGATCATGCAAGATTTTCTTCAGAGCGTGGAAAACTTCATCTCCCGCACGCAGAGTTTCGGCAAAAGTACTGAAACCATGGGGAACAATCATGAATTCTTGGATATCAGCTGACTGCTCGGCATGTTTGCCACCGTTCATGATATTCATCATCGGTACCGGCAGAGTCATCGATACCGGTGTGGGCATCAAACTGTTCACATAGGTATAGAGGGGTTGTTTGGCACTTACCGCCGCAGCCCGAGCAAAAGCCATAGACACACCCAAGATGGCGTTGGCGCCCAAGCGGCCCTTGTTGGGTGTGCCGTCTAGAGCGATCAGGGCCTGATCGAGCCTGCATTGATCCCAAGCTTTGCCGATAACAGCAGTCGCAATCTCCGTGTTGGCATTTTTGACCGCTTGGCTGACACCTTTGCCACCATAGCGTTTGCCGCCATCACGCAACTCGACAGCCTCGTGGCTGCCCGTCGAAGCTCCAGAAGGCACTGAGGCTCGGCCGAAGGCGCCATCGTCCAGAGTAATGTCAACTTCGACAGTCGGATTGCCTCGAGAATCGAGAATCTCACGCGCTTGTAATTTCTTGATTGTAGCCATAAATGAAAAAACCGCTTAAAAGCTGGTAAATAACGAGACTATTATATAATATGTAGCAATGAAAAAGAAAGACACTTCTTGGGGTGGTGTGGCTGACTGGTATGACGGGCTCCTCGAAGAGAACGCCGACTCTTTCCAGGCCAAGGTGATTATGCCTAACCTCCTGCGTTTGTTGGAGCCAAAACCTGATCAGAAGATCCTCGATGTGGCTTGTGGGCAGGGTTACTTCAGTCGGGCTTTTGCGCAGAATGGCGCCAAAGTGACTGCCTGCGATATTTCACCAGAATTGATTGCTGCTGCTCGCGCGCGCAGTCTGGCCAAGCCGGGAAATGGTAGTGCCTCTGGACCAACTATCGACTATCGTGTGGCGCCAGCCGATGATCTCGGTCTCACCGAAGAAGCGGTCTTCGACGCGGCTACGATCATCTTGGCTATTCAAAATATCGAAAATCTCACGGGTACCTTGCAAACAGTCTCTCAAGCCTTGAAACCCGGAGGCCGTTTGTTGTTGGTCTTGAATCATCCAGCTTTCCGAATCCCGCAGAGCTCCAGTTGGCAGTGGGACGAAGCAGCTGGCAAGCAATATCGCCGTATTGATGCCTATCTATCTGAGCGCCAGATCAAAATCGACATGACACCCGGGGAAGCGGAGGTTAGTCGCAAACGCTTCACCATCTCTTTCCATCGACCTCTGCAAGTTTATTTCAAAGCTCTCGCCAAGGCTGGTTTCCGAGTAGGGCGTCTAGAAGAATGGTTGTCACATCGCCGGAGCGAAAAAGGTCCGCGCAGTGCCGAAGAAGATCGTCTACGCAAAGAAATACCACTGTTTCTGTTTCTAGAAGCGGAGAAACGATAGTAGTTTCTCTGATAGAAGTCTGTACCAGTGACACATTGTTCTTTTGAGCCAAAGCCGAAGGTCGTGCCGAAACAATCGATGAAGGTCCGGCAGGTTCGTTTTGTCTCAAAAGAACAATGTGTCACCGGTACTGGATTCACTGATTAGTTAGTCCTGGAAGCTCTAGAAGCATTGGGGTGATGAGACCCCAATGCTTCTAGAGCTATTCGAGATCAACTATATGAGGACTCATCAGATTGAAATGAGTGCCCGGAAAAAAGACATATTATCTCTGTGGAACTCCCGAAACAATCACCATCAATTCACATCCTTGATCGTCAGTACTGGGAAAAGCGCCAGAAGGGAAAAGACACCAATGACTGCAAAGAGATTGACATCAGTCGTGAAGAGCAAACCGAATCCAGTAATAAGCGGCGCAATGAAATAGGAGACTGGCCTGGTGATGCGGAACATACCCAGAGCCGCCGCGTCGCGCGGCGAGACAGTCTTGAAGAAGTAAGTCTCCATCATGATTTCGGCCGCGGCCGCACCGACCCTGGTCAGGAACATCGCTGCTGCCCAAACAATGACACTGTGTGAGGTGATGAAAGTCAGACAAATAGTCGTGAGACCAAGCATGGTGAAGCCACTTGTCATGATGAGCTTCTCGCCGTAGCCGCGATCAGCTAATCGTCCGAGTGGGTACTGTACCAGCGGGAAAGGCAGCAACATCACTACCAGGATGATACCGATCTGCTCCCAGCCGAAACCCATGGTCTGATGAAGATAGATTGGACTGTAGACTGTCATCCAAGCGTAGAAAACTTGCAGTACGATGTTGGCGAAGAAGAGTCTGACCCAGCTATGATTGTGCGAAACATGCTTGGTGAGTTGCCAGGGTGAGAGATGAGTATAGTTGGGATCCTTGAAGCGCGGGAAGTTGCGATAGATGAGATAGAGCAGAGGGAAGAGCATAGCCAAGCCGGCCACATAGGTGTTGCGGTAATTGTTGGTTCCATTGATGAGAAGCGAGCCGATGAGTGGCGCTACGACCCAGGAGGCATTCAGGGTGGCCGTATAGAGTCCGCGGACTGTACCGACTGAATGTCCGTCCGTATAGACTTCCAGGAAAATATCCAGAGCCAAGCCGATGAGTGAGATTACGGCTGATTGCAGGATGAAGAGGATAGCGATCCAGCGACTGTCGTTCACGGTGACCAAACCATAGAAGAGGGCGATCTGAATGATTACTAGCCAGATGGTCAGTTTGTAGTTGCCGAAACGACGGATGAGCGGCGGGGCAATGAGGAAGCCCAGAATGGTCATGGCTGAGCCGGCCATATAGATGAAGCCCAGAGTCTGCTCGTCGGCAAAGAGTGATAGGAAGCTCGAGTTCGAATACATCGGGATAACCAGATGCAGGGTATAGATAAAGCCGATGATGGCAATAGTATAGACCATGTGGCTTTTGGGCAGAGTCCGACCGCGATAAGACATGATGGCCTATTATATCAGGAATAAGCGATTTTTGGCGTGTTACGGATATGTTTCGGTCTGCTTGCGAAGGCTGATTATCCATGCTATATTCCTCTAATCATGAAAAAGGATATCCACCCAGAGAATTACCGTCCGGTCATTTTTGCCGACAATTCAAGCGGCGATAAGTTCCTGATTGCCTCGACTATCGAGACCAAGG
The DNA here is from genome assembly GCA_021782175.1 of bacterium. GTDB lineage: Bacteria > Patescibacteriota > Minisyncoccia > Phycocordibacterales > PALSA-1337 > C7867-002. The sequence goes on along the minus strand of JAJXVL010000009.1, from coordinate 3,926 downwards.
AGACTGCCAAATGGACCGATGGCAAGGAATACCCGATGCATGCCGTGGAAATTTCCAGCGCTTCGCATCCTTTCTACACCAAGCAGGAGAAGACGATCGATACGGCTGGCCGTGTCGAGAAGTTCAAGACTCGTGCTGCCAAATCTGCCTCCAAGAAGGCCGCGACCACGAAGTAGGTACGCTACGAACCGGGCCCGGGCGGCCCGGCTCGTTTTTGTGCTCATAATATGAATACTGTCGATCTCGAAAATTGGAAAGCGAATCCCCGTACGGCTTTTCTCGCACAATCATACGAGAAACTGCTCGCTGATGAAGCTGAGACGCGTGCACTCTCGGCTGATCCGGCCATGAAGGAAATGGCTGACCATGAGCTCGCCACTATTCAGGAGCAAAAAGTGGCCATCGAAGCTCAGATTCACGAGATAGTTGCCGCCGAGAAAGCCGAGGAAGACGCTCCGCCCAATGAGATTGTCCTAGAAGTCAGAGCCGGCGCCGGTGGTGATGAAGCGGCTCTCTTTGCGGCCGAGCTTTTCGATATGTACAAGCATTTTGCCGAAGCCAAGGGTTGGTCGACCAAAATTGTCGACGAGTCCAAGAATGATCTGGGTGGCTACAAGGAAGCCTCGCTCGAGATCAAAGGCCGCGGTGTCTACGAAGACCTTCGCTGGGAGACCGGAGTGCATCGTGTCCAGCGCGTGCCGGAGACCGAAAAGACCGGCCGCATCCATACTTCCACGGCTTCGGTGGCTATCATGCCTATCCGCAAGAAGTCCAAGATCGTCATCAATCCGACCGACCTCGAAGTCGAGACATCGCGCTCCGGCGGTAAGGGCGGCCAAAATGTGAACAAGGTGGAGACCGCTGTGCGCATGACGCACAAACCGTCGGGTATCGTTGTCCGTTCGACCGCCGAACGCAGTCAGAACGCGAACAAAGAACGCGCCCTCTCGATCATCCAGGCCAAACTCGAGGCATTGCAGGCTGAAGCGGAGATGAAGAAATTTGCCGAGTTACGCTCTGGTCAGATCGGTACTGGTGATCGCTCTGAGAAGATTCGCACCTACAACTTCCCGCAGGATCGCGTCACCGACCATCGTATCAAGGAGTCCTGGCACAATCTGCCGAACATCATGTCCGGCAAGATCGCGCCCATCATCGACGCGCTTCATGAGTTCGAGCGGACAGGGCAGGCTGGCGCGGCTAGTGATGAAGATTGAGATTGGGTGCCTCCGGTAGGAATCGAACCTACATCCACTCCTTAGGACGGAGTTGTTCTATCCATTGAACTACGGGGGCGGTGCCTTGAGATTAGCACACTTTTCTAGGGCTGATAAATCTGCTATAGTCATAGCCGATGACCCCCGAAGAGAAATCTTTGCTAGAGGAGACTTATCGTCTGACGGCGGAGAACAATGCTATCCTGAAGGCGGTCCAGCGCAGCAATCGCATGGCTACGATCATGCGCGTGCTCTATTGGGTAGTCATCATTGTGATGTCCTTCGGGGCCTACTACTTCATCCAGCCTTATCTCAATATGATGTTGGGTCTCTCTGGTCAGGGTACGGGTATTCAAGGTCTGACCAATTCCTTGAATCAAGCTCAGGACGCCGCCAGTCAACTGCAGGGTTTGTTGAAATAATAATCTTTTGTTAGTCTCATTTGTGTCTGCCGAGGTAGCTCAGTTGGTAGAGCATTCCCCTGAAGAGGGAAGGGTCACCAGTTCGATCCTGGTCCTCGGCACCATGTCGTCAGACAACCCGTTAACGGCAAGAAACGCCCACGGTTTTACGGCTTCACCACGCGCTCGTTTCCGGTCGAGGAACAAGTTCGAGCCGAAAATTTTCCGAGCGGCGGTAGCCTGGTCGTCCAGGGTGCCGTTATCGATCGTTTCCCCTAGGTTTGTAGCCTCGGAAATCCAATTTCGGAAGAGTTCGATCCTGGTGTGTCGGGTCTGGTCCAGATTTGCCAATTCTTCGTCGAGGCTCTTCTTTTCCGCCATCATGGTCGCCTTCTTCTTCAGGTGGGTAGATGCTTCGATTTCGCCATCGAGGCGCATTTCAAGGAGTCTGGAAGTCTTGCCCTTCAGTCGCTCTATCTCGCGACGAATGACCACGGCCCTTTCTTCGGTCAAACGGGTAGCATCAACCTGTTCAGCTTGGAGCTTCTGGAGCATCTGCTCCGCCCAGTCAGACCTCAGGGAATAGCGGGACAGTAATCGCGACAGCTGCGGGGAAAGAGCGTCCTCTCGAATGTATGGTTGGCTGCATTTGATGGCCTTGTTCTTCTTGGTGCAGCGGTAGTAGGTGCAGCCCTTCTGGACCTCTCCAGTGATGGACATTCCGCACTGACTGCACCGGAAGAGATCCAAGAACGGCTTGGCAACGGAGGCGGGCTTGGGTCTCGTGTACCTCCATCGCCGTGCAAACACTTCCTGAACGCGGTCGAATAGCGCTTTGGTCAGGATCGCATCGTGGACGCCTTCGTGAATATCGCCGGCGTAGCGAAAGTGACCATAGTAGATGGGGTTCTTCAAGATGCGGGTAATGAACTCGTTTGATTTCGGACGGCCGGTCTGACTCTGTATGCCGCGCTTCCTCAGAAAATCGCGCAAGCCTTCGATCGTCACCTTGCCGGTGGCAAATTCCTCGAAGAGTTCGACAACCACAGGGGCACGTTCGCGATCGATAACAATCCTCTTGATTCGCGGGTCGTTGAGATAGCCCAGAGGAGCGATGCCAGGATACTCGCCGCGACGAATCTTCTCGCGATAACCGCGCTTGGTATTCTCGGCGAGAGCATCGACGTAGTATTTGCTCTGACTGAACGCCATCGAGAGCATGAATTTCCCCTGCGGCGTCGTGTCGAACCAGAATGTGGGGAAGCGGAGAGCGGCAATCTTCTCTGTGTCCACGAGGTCGATGATCCGACCTCCGTCAGTCATGTTACGTGCGAGGCGATCGGGATGCCACGCAAGGATAGCATTCGCTTCGCCGTGCTGGATGCTGTTGAGCATCGAGTTAAAGACCGGCCTGCCAGGAGCCTTTGCTGATTGCTTTTCGACGAGTTCGGCAACGACGAAGAGCCCGTCGCGCTGAGCGATGGCTCGAAGTTCGGAAAGTTGCGCGTCAATTGACCGGACCTGCTTGTCTTCGACGTCCGTTGATTTCCGAGCGTATATGAAATACTTCCCCGGTACCGCCATGCGGCGATCATACAACGATAGCGATCACGTCAGCAAGGGCACGCGTCTGAACGAAGAGTGCCCAAGTATTCTGCTCCGACCCTCGACCGGAAACGAGCGCGTGGTGAAGCCGTAAAACCGTGGGCGTTTCTTGCCGTTAACGGGTTGTCTGACGACATGGTGTCTCTCTACGCGGCTGCTCGAACGTATTTCCTCGAGACCGGGCAAGAACCGACTGCCGGCCACAGGGGTTTTCCGGCGCGGTGAGTCGTTTCCCGAACGTGGACTGGAAACCCCGTGCTTGGGTTGTACGGTATGGATGGGGTGCGGATGCCGGGATTCGAACCGCGCCCCCTTCCGTATCACTGATCCCGCAGGAAATTGAACCGGGTGTTCTCTTCCCTGAGGACCTTGGACTCGAACCAATCGGTGGAGATGGCGGGAATCGAACCCTTCCTCGCAGCGTTCGTAGTAAATTGATGGATACTCGACTCGGCTATCGGACATGCGCTCCAGCCTCATTTTGAGGCTTCTGGAGGGTATCCCCGAGGGTATCCACACTGTGGGGATACCCCTTCGTGCCAAACGATCGAGGAGGCACAACGTTTTCGCCTTCCTGCACCTCTCGCTCGAAGAGCCGAGGTCATAGGGTTTTGTCACGCACAGCTCACGCTGTGCTCACCCTCGGCTCACGCCGAGCTGGGAGCGCTACGACTGGGATGCAGGCGCTCACGCGCCAAAGGGG
>JAJXVL010000008.1 GCA_021782175.1 bacterium | reverse complement strand
GAAGTACTCAAGGTTTTGGCGGCTTAATTTTTTCTAGGGCGATGTTTTTTGCCGCGACTTGGAATCGGCGTAGTCAGATTGAACTCCTGGAACAACTGGAGATGTATGTTTCATCCGGCTTGCCAATGAAAGCAATTCTGGCGGCGGCCGGCGAAGCCTTCGCCGGCCGCCGCTACAAAGCTTTGTCAAAGATTCGTGCAACTGTTGAAGCCGGGCAGACTCTAGGCAACGCTTTGGCTATGGAGGTGAATTTGCCCCTAACCATCACCAATGTCATCAATTGTGGCGAAAGTTCCGGAGATCTGGCAATCGCACTGAAAACTGCCCATGACCTTCTAGAAAAAGAACAATTACTGATTAGTGCCGCTCTCGGAGCACTGATTTATCCGACGGTTATTTTTTCAGCTACGGCGGCACTGTCATTGGGGCTAACGCAAGGAGTCATGCCTCAAATCACCCCTATTCTCCTTGGTTTGCACCGAGAACTACCGCTATTAACCAGGGTGATAGTTGTGTTTTCTGACTGGCTCGCGAGCTACTGGTTGTATGTCTCGGCTATTCTTCTGGTTAGTTCAGTAGCCATGATGATGCTCTATCGCTTCTATCATCCCTTCCGTTTCGGAACGCAATGGTTGGGGCTCAGAGTTCCTTTCCTGGGCAAAGCTATCAAGCGTCATACTTTGACTTTGTTTTTTCGAACTATTGGGGCATTGGTCAATGCGGGTGTTCCGGTGGATTCGGCTTACAATCAAGCCGCGCAGGCTGTCAGTGTCCGGCCTTTGCGATGTATTCTGCTCGATCAAGCTATTAGTCTGCAACAGGGTATAGCCATATCAACCATGGTTTTTCCTGGTGCACCGCCGTATGTTTCGTCACTTCTAGCTTGCGGTCATCTAGGCGGGCAACTTGGTCCGGCTCTGGTTCGAGCCGCTGATTTGCTGGATCTGGAATCAGCCGCCACCTTCAAGAAAATATCTGTTCTGGTCGAGCCGCTCATGATGCTTTTCCTGGGAGGCTCTGTCGGTCTGGTAGCCCTATCGATCATGTTGCCGATATATGATGTATCCAACGCCATCCAAAGATAAAAATTGTCAGCATGGAGGATTTGTTTTGGTCGAAATTATCATGGCTTTCTTGCTGGTAGCCATCTTTGTGCCGATCTTGACTACAAGTAGTCTTGAGGCGCGTCGAGCCTTCGTAAGATCACAGGTTCGGGCTGAGTTATCGGCTGTGTATTCGGACAATCAAAACTTTTTCGAAGGTTTGCGCACTGGCCAGGTTCGATCTCAAATTTACCAAACCAATATTGGTTCGGTTAGCATAACTGCCAAAGCCAAGGATTATGATCGGGCCCGAATCGAAACAGAAATCAATGTTTCCGGTGCCGGCCAAACGATCACTTTCCGGGCAATCCGCAACAATGAACTTGTTCAACCAATAACATTGGTTGGTTCTGCTCTGTGTAGTACCGACTTCCTAGCATCGAGAGGCATCGGTTGGTCAGTAGGGAGTGCCATTTCTGACCATCGCGTGGAAATTCTTCCTTTGCGTTTGCCGCTCGATCCACTCTTACCGCTCACAGATCTGGCAGTAAGAGCTGGTATTGCCTTTGTGACAGCTGACTCGAATCAAGCCGACCTACCAGATCTATTTGTGATCGATATTAGTGATTCCAAAGACCCTCGAATTATTGGTTCTTTGGATACCGGTCCGGGCTTGGCGGCTATAGCGGTAGCGGGCTCAATAGCTTTTGCAGCTGAGAGTAGTCAGACCGCTCAGCTTCAAGTTTTTGATCTGAGCAATCCCAAACAACCGAGGCTTGTTGCAAAATACAAATTGCCATTACCAGAAGCTAGCTCAACGGCACCTTTCGGTACCGCGATATTCTATGATGATCGTGGTTTGGTCTACCTCGGTACGGCGAAATGGGATGGGGAAGAATTGAATCTCATAGATGTTTCTCTGCCGACCAATCCTCGGAAAGTTTCTGGTCTGGAAATCGGCGGTCAGGTCAATGATATCTGGGCTTGGCAAGGGTTGGTCTATGCTGCTAGTGCCGGGATCAATCAATTGACCAAGATTGATTGGTGGAATATTACTCAGCCGATCATTACAGCCATTTTTAGTCCTGATGGCTGGTCCCGTCAGAGTGGCAAGGTTCTCGATAGTTTCGGAGAAAATCTAGTTTGGGGCCGCACAGCCGGCGGTTTTAATATCCAGAATGATCACGAAATATTTTTCTGGAACTACAGTACTAGTACACCGCTCAGTGCCGACATTGCTGGCGGGGTTTATGGTTTGGTAGTTGATCGTCAGCATATTTTCATGGCTACTCGCAGCCCGGATCAGGAATTTGCGGTGTCAGATTCCGGTCTTGATCAGGAGACTATGATGTCTTATGCCTTGCCGGCGGCGCCTCAAACCCTAGCTTGCGATCTCGACAAACTTTATCTTTTGGCCCACACGGCTCCGGTTATTTATGAAATCAAAAAAACCATTACACAATGAACATTTTTGCAAACAGCAAGGTCTCAGCCTTATGGAGACCGTTATTTATCTGGCTCTGCTCACTTTGTTACTCGTTACCCTGGTACCATATATGTACACTATGGCGGAAGAGAACTGGTTTTTGCTGGACCAAGTTCAGGAAAAATTATCCTCTTGAGGATGGTTTTGCGGCTATGATCACCGTGCTTGTCCTGGCTACCGGTACTTTGGCTATGAATACAATCTTACTTGAGTTTGTCTCTGATTATGTTGATTCGGTCGATCAGCGAATTTATCGCCTACAAAATGAATTGAACAAAAAAGCTTGTGCTGATAGTGCTGTTCTACTCAAGCTCAAGGCACCTTACGCTACGGGACATTTTTATTTTGCTGAGTTTGGTTGTGCTGTAGATCTGTAGGATTATCAGTAATCAACAAAAGCATGTTTCATCAAAAGTGGTACTTGAGAAGTTTTACCTTGATAGAGGTTCTAGTGGTAATTGGTATTATTGCCACACTTTCGGCTGTAGCTCTGGTGGCCGTCAATCCAGCTAGACAATTCAAATTGGCTCGGGATACACAGCGTAGTGCCAATCTTACTTCTTTGTTGAACGCCCTACATCAGAATTTATCAGAGCACCGAGGTTTGTTGGTCTGTGACGGCGCCAACGTGACCATACCGAGTCAGCCAACTTTTGTAGCTAGTGCCTCCAGTACACCATCGGGTTCGGCCATGGATCTAGCTGATTGTCTCATGCCTGATTATTTGCCGGTTTTGCCCTTCGATCCTTCACATTACGGTGCTTACTATCATGCCATTCATGATTACAATACTGGTTATCAGATATTTACCGATAATACTGGCCGTTTGACGGCTAGTGCTACCGGTGAGCTCTCGGCCACTATCTTTGAAACTCGTTGAGTATGTTAAAGTGTCAGTATGTATTCCAATCGTCCTTTTTTCCCAATGGCTCTGGCTGTTTTGGTTTTGGTGGGGGTATTCGCTGGTCTACGGTATGACCAGAATATCTACAGCAAAGTACCGGTGAACAACACCAAAACCTCCTCGGTGCCGGTATCTATGACCAAGCCCTTGGTTACCGACAAACATTTTCTGACACGTACGGACTCGGTGGGCAATAAGACTTCCATTGAAACGGCTACAAAATCACAAACTTCTTCACCGGACACAATCTCAGCCGAAGCTTACTTGGTCGGGAATGTCGTGACCGGTCAAATCTATTTGTCCAAACAGATTGATACGGTTTTGTCGGTGGCCTCAATGTCCAAATTGGTCACAGCTATCGCGGCTACGGATACCTTGGCTCCGACAACAACGGTTACTATTACGACAGCCGACGCTGATACTTATCCGGATCACAGTCATATTCATGCCGGCGAAACTTTCACGGTCCATGAACTACTCTACCCACTCCTCATGGACTCTTCCAATGTGGCGGCCAATACCCTGGCCTCTTCCACTGATTTGCAATCATTTATGGATCTCATGAATAGTTATGCTTGGGAAATCGGTATGAGCAAAGCTTTTTTTCAGGACCCTTCCGGTTTGAGTGAACATAATACCGCTTCGGCTAGAGATTTTTTTGCTTTGGCTCGTTACTTGTACCGTGCGCGGCCAGATATCTTGGCGGTTACCAGACTAGTCAGCGCAGCCGTCGCGACCACTACGGATCATGAAGCCCACTCTTTCGTGAATATTCATCCTTTTGCCGGCGATCCTCGTTTTTTGGGTGGCAAAACTGGTCATACCAATGCGGCCATGGATACCATGATGACAATCCTGGATATCGACAATCAACCTCTAGCTTTTATTGTTCTACGTTCAGACTTCCGTCGGCAAGAAGACACAGATCTCCTGATCAAAGAAGTCGAAACTTTTTTGAAAAAACAAGGTGCGAATTAGGATTTGCTGATCTTGATCTCATTCAGCCAGTTTGCCAGAAGTCGTGTTGTTTCCTCCGGCCCTGACACTTGGATGCAATCGACTCCGGTGGTTCGCGCCGGATAATCATTGCCGCCAAATTCCAATTTGTCGCCGACAAAAAGCATTTTGTCCAGAGACATTTTGAAGTATTCTTCCAATTTCCTGATGCCGTATGCTTTGTTGACACCACGACGGGTAATATCGATAGAGTTTGTTCCTCCGACTCGAATGTCAAAGTTTGGCAGGCGTGCACGCAAGGTCTCAGCGATTCGGATTCTTTTCTTGCCGTCAGGGTCCCAAGTTTGCTTGATTTCGAGCGGGGCGTTCTGACCATTGGCTGAAAAAGTGATTTGAGAACCGCGATCTTCGATGACCGGTCCGTAAGTGCGGAAGGGTGCGTCGTGAGCAGTTTCTATGAGAGCCTGATTGAGGGCTATCATGACGGACTGTTTCTCACTCGGTGACAAATGTTCGGCATACTCTTCACACCAGAGACCTTTCCAGGCCAATAGTCTGGTGCCGGAAGTTGGTAGCAAAAATAGATTGGTCAGATTGACATTACCGTCAGGTAATTTGCTCAGAATATTTGTTTCAAAAACCGAATAGCTACTACCGGAAATGATAGCCACCTTTTTGTAAGCCAAAATATTTACCAAAAGTTCGGCCATGCCCGCTTCGATCGGGCATTTGCTCGGTGACAGGGTGCCATCCAGATCAAAAATCAGTAAATCTTTTTCTTGGAAATTCATATCAATTTTCTAAGACCCGCAGCAGGTCTGATAATTTCATGGTGGCTACGCCGGTAACGAAGTCCGCTCCTCCGTAATACATGTATAAGACATCACCCCGCAAAACCAAACCGCAAGGGAAGACTACATTGGAAACAATCCCTTGGGCTTCGTATTTTTCCTGAGGCTCAAAGATCGGAGCAGCTGTTCGAGAAAGAACAATCGTAGGATCATTTAGGTCGAGTAGAGCCGCGCCTACACGATAAATCTTACTCCAAGAAATACCATGATAGAACAAGAGCCAACCAGCTTTGGTTCGAATCGGCGGGGCGGCAATGCCGACACGATCACCATCCCACATGCCCCGTCGAGGAGTTAGGATCTCGATGCATTGGGTTATTCTTTCCTTGCTGAAGTCTAGAGAGGCTACATAATCGGCACAAACACAATCACCAACGCGATGGAACACCAAATAATTGTTGTTCACCATCTCTGGCAGAATAGCTGCGTCCTTGTCTGATATGTTATCGGGAGTAATAGCTTCAGGCATGCTCCAAGCACTCCATTTCTCTGCTAGGAAATCAGAAATAGCGATGGAGGTTATGGCCACTCGTGGTGTCTGGCCATTGTATCCGGTATAAGACATATATATGCGTTCCCCGATCCGCATGAGACGCGGATCTTCACAGCCGTAATTCTTCCCGCTACCATCACTGGCTCTTTCGAAGGTCGCGCGCGGATAGTAGACCGGTTTGTCTGAACGCCGTTCGATCAATAGGCCGTCACTAGTAGCCGCATAACCCAGCGTAGAAACATTACCATCAGCCACTGCTCGATAAAAGAGGTGCACTTGGCCATCCAAATCTATCGCGGCTGGATTGATGGTACCGTGATTTTCCCAGAGTACTCCCGGCCGTGGACTGATAATAGGATTACCCGGATAGCGCTTCATAATACCTTGGGATTTTTCGTCTAGCAGACTATCAAGCAGATTTTCCATGGGGATAGTGGCTACCGCCCCGTGAGTATCGGTGGCACCGTAATAAATCTCCAAGCGGCCGTCTCTCTTGAGCGCGCCAGTGGGGAAGATGGTGTGAGCTACCTGTCCAACCTCCTCATAGTAAGTTTCTGGCACCAAGAATGGTCCCTTGGTTCGGCCAATGATCCGTCGAGGATCTTCAAGATCCAATAACAAAGCTTCAAAACCAAAAACTTGATCAGCTTGCCCGTAACGTTGAATATGAGCGTAGACTACGATCCAACCAGCTTCGGTCCAGACTGGCACCGAACCCATTTCCAGGTGGTCGGTATCACGCCGGCGTATTTTGAGCTTGTGAGAATCAAGATCCTTTTGCCAGGCCGCCCAATATGTCGGAGACCACAAATCTTCCGGTGAGTCGAATTCGGCATAGCAAATATCAGACGGTTTACGATCAGTATTGATGGTCAGAAGAGCGGCTAGTTTGCCATTGACCTTGGACGGGAAAAGTACCATGGCCTTGGCGTTGAAGGGCGTCACTAGATGTTTGCTCTTGATCGTCGATAGGTCATCCGTAATAGCCACAGCCACCCTGATGTTGTCGGCTGAATAAGGCCATCCGCCCAAGGCCGTATAGAAGATATAGTAAGTACCGTCGAGCTCGGTGATTCGGGGGTCCTCACAGCCATGAGCATCGAAGGGCTGATCGGGAGCTATCAAGACTCTGTGATTACCGAAGCGCGTGCCCGGAGCGGCGTCATCGGTACTAACCGCATGAGCAATTACTGAAGTTGATGAGTGATTGGAGTTCAAAATATCATGCTCAGACATTGCCCGATAGACCAGGTGAATTTTGTTATCTTTTAGAATCGGGCATGGATTGAAAGCCGCGGCCGCTTCGAAGGGGTGGTCACTATTGGGAGAAAGGATCGGATTGTATTCCGGTCTCGTGACGGTAAACATTAGGCAGTATTATAGCAGGAATTCGGCCAGGTGTGATTTTTGTGGCAACTAAAAAACTTGCCCATATCGCTTGAGCCAATCCAACAGCGCTGGCAAGGAAGTTTCGGCCACGCAAGTGTTCTTGTCCCCGCTCCCATAATAAACCAAGAGTTTGTCACCCTTTACTACGGCACCGGAAGCATAGACTACGCCGGGTTTGCCTTCACGGTCAGCTAGCTTGTCTGGCGTCAGGATCGGTTCTGGTGAACGATAAAGAATCTTGGTTGGGTCAGACAAATCTAGGATCATAGCACCAACGTTGTAGCCAACTACCCGCGCCGGATTGCGTTTGTCGATGGCGTGATATAGGAGTAGCCAACCAAGGTTGGTCTTGATAGGTGGTGCTCCGGCGCCGCGAACCCAATTGTCCCATTTACCGAGTCGTCGGGGATCGAAATAGCCACCCCCATGATTGTCCGGCACACTCTCAATCGGTGGAGCTATCTCCGGACTATCAACATAAGCCACCATGATCTTGGGGGCCAGACCGTGGAGGATCGCGTAGCGGCCACCGATCTTCTCCGGGAAGAAGACCCAATTCTTGGCACGGTGACCGGCTGGTGAAATCAAACGCGGCCGTCGCCAATCAAAACGACCCTTTTCCAAATCATCGAGAGCAATTGAAGTTACGGCGATACGCATATTGTCCCAACCCGCGAAAGCTGTATAGGTGAGATATACACGGTTGCCGAGTCGCACCGCTCTCGGATCTTCGGCGCCGGCCCAACCCCCGCCAGAAACGTATATCAGTGGATCATAAACCGCCGGTCCGCCAGTTTCGCCCGCATTGGCCAGACCATAACCCTTCACTGGCTGGTACACTGGATAAGCTGAGCGGTTTTGCAAGCCGATACCGTTGGTAGTAGTCGCATGACCGATCCTGGAGACCCCGTCTCGGCCAATGGCTCGATAAAAAAGATGTATTAGTCCGTTTCTGTCCGTAACAGCGCCAGGATTGAAAGTACCCTCGGCTTCCCAGTCTTGGTTCGGTCTGGGAGTAATGAGGGGGTTTTGGACTGATCTAGTGAGGTTATAAGATGTTCGTTGACTCAGGCGACTCTTCCTTGGATTCTTCCAAAAAATAAGCCAAAGAATGCCGATGATTACAACTATGCAAAGAACAATGAAAAAAGTTGTGTCCATTTAAATAATCTTATTGAAGATGGAAATGAAAGTTCTAGGTTAAAAAGTAAAACACTATACTGTTCCAGCCCGTCCATACTTGTCTGCCAAGCGTTCAATATCATGTTCGTCAAAATCACCAAAAGCTAACTCCAAAAAAACCAAACCGAGAGAGCCACTCTCGATGCGATGAGTCGTACCTCGTGGTACGAAGCAGTCTTGTTGAGGTGAGAGGGGAATCTTGTTCGGACCGATCTCTGCTGTCCCGTTACCCTCGAGAATCCGCCAATATTCGTCACGGTGTTGGTGGCGCTGGAGACTGAGAGCTTCGCCGGGATGGACAGTGATGATCTTGACCATTGACGGCGAACCAGTTTCGCGCGTCAACCACAATTCCTCGCCCCATGGTCGCGAATCGCGATAAAGCTTTGGAGTTTTCATGAAAATGTTACGACTTATTATAACACCGCTATCCTAACTAGGCAGTTGTGTATAACTGGGTTTGCCAGCCGCGGCAAAATCCTGCAGATCTTCCTTGAAAAATCGCGTAGCCAGATGGTGGATGGTGTAAGTGATGAAGAAAGCTGAAGCTACATCAATCGAATAGTGTAAATGTCCAAGTAGGACTACTACCCCGAAGAAACCCGAAGAAGCTAGACAGAAAGTCTTGAATTCACGATAAGGCCAGAAGATTAGGGCCAAGAGGAAGGGAAGGCCGGTGTGGGCTGAGAAGAATAGATCAGCTCCAGAACTAAAAACAAAGAAGAATGGAGAATGCCCGTTAACTCCGCCAGACAACAGACTAGCCCCAAAAGTATCCAAGGTCGTATGGTCTGGGAAAGGTCCGATATGGGTGAGACTGATGAATATGGAACGGATCACCACAAAAAGAGCTACGCTCTTGATGGTGAAAGCGATTTGTTTGGGCTCCTTGAGCAGACGGATAGTAATAATAAGCCAGAAGATAATCGGCCCCCAGACGAAGACCCAGTCAACATCAAGTGCCGGAAAATTGCTCAGAATAATGTCTGATACCGGATTGCTGGCTCGCTCAAAAGCATAAAGAGCGGCAAAGTAGTTGATGATCAGAGCTCCGAAGAGCAATGCCAGACTGATGAACATCCGGCGTCGGGCCTGACGATCCTGCCAGAAATCTCGATATTTTTTCTTGAGTTTATCCATTAAGGTTGCTCGGCATTATAGCATAATTATTTTTTGATTGTTTTTCTGAGGCCACGGCGGGAATCGAACCCGCGCATAGCGGTTTTGCAGACCGCCGAATTACCACTTTTCTACGTGGCCAATGAGGAACCAAGCTGATTTTAGCTGTTTCGGCCAATCTCGTCCAATCGCTGGCGATTCTTCTCACCGTGATCCAATCGGGCTGCCAAGAATGGCACTCGCATCATTCGAGCATGATTCATGATGTATTCACGCAAGGTTCCTAGATGTCTCTCGACAAATTCCAGAGCCGCCGGCTCGGCATTTTCTGGCAACACTGTGAATAGAATAACCGCCCGACCGCCACGAGCTTCAATGTTCACGCCCGTAATCGTAATCAACGAAAGACGGTTCGATTCGCGGGAGAAATATGCGGCGGCCAGTTCGCGTATCACTTCTTGCATTTTCAAGTCTTTTTGGTTCATAGTCTTCTGATTCAGGAAGTTTTTTCTACGGTCCGTACAGCTTCGATCTTGTCGCCGGCCGCGATTTCGGCCTTGGCTTCGATCAAAGTGCCAAATTCGTATCCTTCGCGCACTTCACTGACCCGTTTCTTCTGTTGTTGCAGTTCACGGATAGTGCCCCGGCCGATTTCGGCTTCACGACGAATGATGCGAATAGCTGCGCCATTTTCTAGGAGGCCTTCCTGTACCTTGCCGCCGACGACCTGGCGATCTTTGTCTTTGGAAAAAGTGGCCATAATCTTGGCCCGACCAATGATTTGCTCAATATATTCCTTGGGTACCTTGGCGAGCAAAGCCGCTTTCACCGCTTCAGTCAGTTCATAAATAATCTTGAAAGTTTGCACAGTAATCGGCGGCACAGACCTCTCGATAAGCGCGGCCGCTTTCTTGTCTGGAATGACATTGAATCCCAAAATCATGATCTGCGGATCACTCTGAGCCAGTTTGACATCCTTCTCGTTGATTTCACCGATGCCTTCGTTGACGATCTTGATGGCCACCTTGTCATGTTTCACTTTGGCTAGTTCGAATTTCACCCCATCGAGTGAACCGATCACATCCGCCTTGATGATCAAGGGCAGAGTAATCGGCTCAGTATCATGGTTCTCGCCGGGCTTTCTTTTGTCGGCAGCTTGGGTAGCCGCAGGCACACTCGTAGCTTTTGGTTGCGCGGCTCTTTTGGCCGCGGCTTGTGTAAGAGCCAAATTCTCGGCCTCTTTCTTGTTTGTGACGGTAACGAAACTATCACCACAATCAGGAATTTCATTCCAACCCACAATGACTACGGGCGAGCTGGCCCCAGCTTGCTCTATCTTGTGGCCGGCAAAATCCTCAATATAACGCACGGGTGTCCAAGCGCCGCCCGCTACCACAAAATTGCCGATATGCAAGGAGCCGTTCTTGATGAGCAGGGTCACGGTGATACCTTTGCGGGTATCTAGCTCTGACTCGATCACGGCTCCAGAGGCCAGAGCCTCGGTGCTTGTTTTCAGATCGGCCATATCAGCTACCAGCTGGATCATTTCTAGCAATTCAGGCACGCCGGTACCTTGGATAGCCGAAATCGCCACCCAGGGCACATCACCACCCCAACCTTCAACATATATCTCGTGTTCACCGAGACTAGTCTTGGTTCGATCGATATCAGCATTTGGCTTGTCAATCTTGTTGATCGCTACAATGAAGGGGATACCAGCCGCTTTGATTTCCCGGAAGGCTTCGACGGTTTGGGGTTTGACACCATCCTCGGCCGAAACTACCAAGATGGCAATGTCAGCGGCCAAGGCCCCGCGTTCACGGATGCTGCAAAAGGCTTCATGTCCGGGAGTGTCCAGGAAAGTGATCAGATGTTTCTCCCCGGCGGCGTTTTGCGAGATGGCTTCATAAGCTCCGACATGTTGAGTGATGCCGCCGGCTTCACCAGAGACAATATTGGCTTTGCGAATATAGTCGAGTAGGGTTGATTTGCCATGGTCAATATGACCCATGACGACAACGACAGGGGAACGGCGAACCAGATTTTGCTGGTCTTTGGGCATGGCGATAATGACGCTCACTATATCAGGAAAAACCGCAGTTGACTAGATCTGAGCTTGGTGCTCAGTGCAGTTGATTCTTGGCATTTTCTACCGCCTGAGATTCTTCGTTTGACAGTTCGTGTTCAGAGAGGTATTTCTTGATTGATTTGCCAAAAATGCTGACATGGTCGCGAGCGTAGAGACTGGAGATGACTACACCGTGGCCGTCTTCATTCAAGAAGGCAGTCGCGAAGCTTTGGGCGCCGCCTTGGCCGGTACCGCTCCAAGGATTGAATCGCACGGTCTCAACGGCCTGCACGCTCTTCTTCAGACGTTTCTCGACTGTGGCCAAATATTTCTCCAGTTCGTCACGAAAGTTTTTGAGTTCATCCAGATCGGACTTGATGTGATGGATTGATTCGCCGACATCGTGAGCGGATGGTCCGGCCAAGAAACGGTGAAGTTTGAGCCAGAGGACAATGGTTGTAGCGATAAGAGCCAGCGATACAAGTGCGAGGACAATAGTAGCAAGCAAAAGCGGGTTGCCGGTGAGAACGTTTATCATAATGATCGTATTATACTGTGAAAAAAATGATTGTGCATAGGTGGATATTTATTTTTTTGATTTTGCTTGGCAGCAATTGGGTTATGCGATTGCATAAATACGCCGTTTTGCCATAATGCCGAGGTGAAAAGGATATATTTGGATTATGCCTCACTGACCCCGATTGACCCCAAGGTTCTCAGGGTGATGGAGAAATACAGTACTAGCAGTTTTGCCAACCCCTCATCCATTTACAGTGAAGGTGTAGCGGCTATGGAAGCTCTGAGTCAGGCTCGGCAAGTGGTGGCTGATTTCTTGCATGCTCATAATGATGAAATATTTTTCACAGCCAGTGGCACTGAGGCCAATAATCTGGCCCTGAGAGGAGTTTTTGATTTGGTTGAATCTCTAGCAAAAGCGACGGCGAACAAAGCCAATCCGCCGCATTTGATCATTTCCAATATTGAACACTCCTCGATCGGGGAGACGGCTACCGCTCTGGAAAAAATAGGGGTAGCAGTGACTCGCTTGGCAGTTGATGATCGTGGCCTGATTGATCCGGCCACTCTCAAGCAGGCCTTGCGTCCGGAGACACGACTAGTCTCGATCATGATGGTCAACAACGAAATTGGCACAGTTCAACCGCTCAAGGAACTTGCCAAGGTCGTACGGCAATACCGGCAGAGCAGAAGCACAGACAAATCTTTTCCTTTGCTGCATACCGATGCCGCTCAAGCAGCTATTTGTCATGATTTGAATGTTGTTTCTCTGGGAGTAGATATGATGACGATTGACGGCGGCAAACTCTATGGCCCTCATGGCATTGGAGCTTTGTATGTGAAGCGTGGTCTTTCGCTACAGCCCGTCATATATGGCGGCGGCCAAGAGAGAGGACTCAGGTCCGGTACGGAAAATCTGCCCGGCATTGCCGGTTTGGCCGAAGCTATTCGACTAGTCATGCTCGAACAACCGACTGAGATCGCGCGCTTGCATGACCTCAAGTTGTTTTTCGGGCAGGAATTCAAACAGATTTATCCTGAAGCCTCCATCAATCCGCGACTGAATATCGGAAAAGATTCGGATGAATTTGTAGATCCACATATCTTGAATATTTCTGTACCCAATCTGGATAAGGAGTTTTTTGTCTTGCAACTTGATGCCAGGGGAGTGGCTATTTCCACCCGGAGTTCTTGTTTGCGCGATGCCGAAGAATCTTATGTTTTGCAGGCTCTGGGTCTGGCTGAACCGCTAGCCCTGCGTTTTTCCTTCGGGCGCTATACCAAACCAGCAGATTTACGTAGAGTTCTGAGGGTCATTCGAGATATCAAAGGCTTGTCTCAGGCTTGAATCTTGCATTTTTGCTCGTCTTTTGATATCTTGTAGCTTCAATATATATGTCCACCAACACCAAGCTTATTGAGACGATGTTCGGCGCCGGCGCACATTTCGGTCTGGGTCGTTCCCGCCGCAACCCTTCTATCAAGCCATATCTTTTCGGTACCAAGAATCAGACCGATATTTTCGATCTAGAGAAGACGGCTGTTCTTCTCGACGAGGCCAAGGCCTTTGTCAGTGCTCTCGCCAAGGAAGGTAAGACCATTTTGTTCGTCGCTGGCAAAAAGGAGGCCGTAGCCGCCGTCAAAGCCGGCGCCGAAGCCATCGATATGCCTTATGTTGCCGGCCGATGGATCGGTGGTACCATCACCAATTTTCCTCAGGTTCACAAGCGTGTTGAACGCTATGAGAAGCTCATCTCCGACAAAGAAAAGGGCGAACTGGCCAAATATACCAAGCGCGAACGCATGCTCATAGACAAGGAGATTGCTTCACTAGAAAAAATGTTTTTTGGCATTGTGTCCCTGAAGAAACTGCCGGACGCGCTTTTTGTGATTGATCCGCGCCGTGAAAAGATCGCCGTGGCCGAAGCCGATCATGCCAAGATTCCCGTGGTAGCCCTGGCTGGTTCTGATTGTGATCTCCGGGCAGTTGTTCATCCTATTGCTGGTAATGATTCTTCCAGACAGAGCATTCAGTTCTTCGTCGAAGAGATCGTCAAGGCTTATCGTGACGGTCGCAAATTAGCCGCCTAATATCACAATTCAAAATGATCACCACTGAACAGATCAAAGAACTCCGCGATCAAACCGGCGTTTCGGTTATGCAGTGCAAAAAAGCCCTGGAAGAAGCCGGCGGTGATCGCGAAAAAGCTCTGGTTATTCTGCGCAAGCTCTCTAGTGGCGCGGCGGCCAAGAAGGCTGATCGAACTTTTGGCGCTGGTGTGATCCAGGCTTATATTCATGCCAACGGCTCTGTCGGAGCCATGGTTGAGCTCAACTGCGAAACAGACTTTGTTTCTGGTAACGAAGAGTTCAAGACCCTAGCTCGTGATATCGCCATGCATATTACAGCGACCAATCCCAAGTTTGTTCGCCGTGAAGATGTGACCGAAGCTGATCAAAAAGCCGCCAGAGCTGTCTTTGAAGAAGAAGCCAAGGATAAACCAGAAGCCATGCGCGAAAAGATTGTTGAAGGCAAACTCAAAACCTATTTGGCTGAGATGGTGCTTTTGGAGCAGCCTTTCATCAAGAATCCCGAGATTACAATCCAGGGTTTGATCGATGCCGCTATTCAGAAGTTCGGTGAGAAGACCGCTGTTGGCCGCTTCAACCGTTTCAAGATCTTGGAGCGATAGTTTGTTCGCGGCTGAGTGAGGCCGCGCCTTATGTATACTCTGATCATTATCTTCTATATTTCGCTTCTATCCATGATTGTCATGGTGCTTTTGAAGCGTCGTGAAGTGCTCTCAGGCAAGCCAAGTCTCGTGTCACGCTTCGGCGCCGGCTCCGATCACATTTTCCAGGCGGTCTATGTGGCGGTGCGTCATGGTCTGTCTCTCATCAACCGCCGCACGATGTTTGCTCTGGCTCAATGGGCCGCCTTCCATGTCTTGCGCAGTGTGCGCACTGTATATGTTGAGATCAAGGCGCGTTTCATCTCCAATCCGCACGGCAAGCGCTTGATCGACGCCGTCCGTGGTCGGGGAGAAGTTTCCAACCATGGAGCTTCGTTCTTCTTGCGACATATTGCTACACGCGATAGTCATAGCAAGTAATAGAGTTTGAATGGTATTATCGTTCGGTATAGTAATAATTACGCCGCCTTAGCTCAGCCGGTAGAGCAACTGTTTTGTAAACAGTAGGTCCCCAGTTCGATCCTGGGAGGCGGCTCAAATTATCTCGTTACTTCATCAAAGTAACTTTCAGTTAGTCAGTCTCAAGTAGCCCTAGAAGCCCTCAGGTAGTTTGTCTCTAGTAGCCCTAGAAGCATTGGGGTTCTGAGACACGCTGTCGATACGGCCATCGTGTCGCAGCTCGTGCTCGCCGACGCGAGGATATAGACATGATAATGTCCGATGTGCGTCGGCTCCGCA
>JAJXVL010000050.1 GCA_021782175.1 bacterium | reverse complement strand
AATAGAGTTTTTGAGAGACCGAGGACTGTCTGAGCGGAGCGGGAGCGTAGCGAGTTTCGCAGGGCTCTCAAAAACTACTATTGATGGGGCTAAAGGTTTCAGGATGTTCTAAGTGGAGTTCCCACTAAGGGTACAGCTACTCTCCGATAAACTACTATTGATGTTGCTTTTGTTTGTGACACACCATATACCACTCAAAACTAGGAGAGAGCGGCAATAATCTTCTGGCAATTGCCGAGCAGATCATTCTTGTCACCGGCGGTTTCCTGACTGGGATACAACCAGATGTGAGCATGGGGTACTTCTTCGCCGACGATTTTGCTCAAAATCATTTCTTGACCAAAAGCTTTGCGCAGAGCGGCAGCTACACGACCAACGACGGAGAAATATTCAGGCAATTCAGGTACATCCCAAACCCAGCGATAATGTTTCTTGGGGATGATCAGAATGTGGCCGGGGGAAAGTGGTTTGATATCTAGAAAAACCATGAAACGCTCATCCTCGTAGACAATATGAGCTGGCAGTTCGTGCTTGGCAATGCGGCAAAAAATACAGTCTTTCATAGGGTTATTGTAGCATGTGGCCATGTTACAATCAGCACAATGAATTATCAGATCAAAAGAGCCCTAACCCCCCGGGAGCGAGATCGTTTCGGCGCTTTGCCTGACTTGACCGCTCAGTTGCTGTTCCATCGGGGTATCGTAGATGCGGCTTCCGCCCAGGAATTCCTAGTGCCTGATTATGAACGGCAGAATCTAGATCCTCTCCGACTCAAGGATGCCAGTCGCGCCGCCGACAGGATCTTGCAAGCCATTCTTGCCGGTGAGAAGGTGGCTATCTATGCCGACTATGATGCTGATGGTATACCGGGTGCGGCCATGTTCCACGATTTCTTCGGGCGGATTGGTTTCAGCAATTTTGTCATCTATATTCCGCACCGTCATGATGAGGGGTTCGGCCTGAACAAAGCCGCCGTCGAAAGTTTGGCTGCCGAAGGCGTCCGACTCATTGTCACCCTAGATTGTGGCGTGAGTGATGTGGCGGCAGTGGCACACGCGAACGCTCTTGGTCTGCAAGTGATCATTACCGATCATCATGAACCGCCGCCAGTACCGCCGCCGGCATTGGCTATCGTCGATCCCAAACAATCCGACTGTTCTTATCCAGACAAGAATCTCTGTGGTACCGGCGTAGCCTTCAAGCTCATCCAGGCCCTGATCAGTCGAGCTGCAACAGCGGGGAAGCCTTTGCCGCTCAAGACTGGTCATGAGAAATGGCTCTTGGACCTGGTGGGTCTGGCGACGCTCTCTGACATGGTGCCTCTGGTGGGTGAGAATCGTTTGTTCGGTCACTATGGATTGACGGTCTTGCGCAAAAGTCCGCGCAAAGGTTTGCGTCGCCTCTTCGAGCGTTTGCGTCTGGATCAGGCTCATCTGAGCGAAGATGATCTGGCCTTCATGGTTACACCGCGCGTGAATGCTGCCTCGCGCATGGGAGTGCCGAGAGATGCCTTCGATCTTTTGGTAGCTGGCGATGATGCTACCGCGCTGGCTCGAGCTGAGCACTTGGACAGG
Organism: bacterium; assembly: GCA_021782175.1. Classification (GTDB taxonomy): domain Bacteria; phylum Patescibacteriota; class Minisyncoccia; order Phycocordibacterales; family PALSA-1337; genus C7867-002. The sequence goes on along the minus strand of JAJXVL010000050.1, from coordinate 1,731 downwards.
GTGAATGATGAGCGCAAGGGAGTAGTGGCGGCCTTGGTCAAGGAGATCAAACACACTCTGCACGAGCGTCACGGTGAGCAGTTGCCGGCAGTACTAGTGCTCGGCAATCCTTCTTGGCGTCCATCGCTCCTGGGTTTGGCTGCCAATGCTTGTGCCGAAGAGTTCGATCGCCCGGCTTTCTTCTGGGGTCGTGATGGTGACAATGTCATCAAGGGCTCGTGCCGTTCCGAGGGACGCACGCACGTAGTCGAGCTCATGCGTGCCGCTCCGGCTGGAACCTTCATGCAATTTGGCGGCCACAAACATTCCGGTGGTTTCTCAGTCGACAACGGAGCGATTCATTATTTGGAGCAGCGTTTGAATGAAGCCGCTGTTGCGTCTGCCGCCCGGAAGTCTCCGCTCGAGTCGAACGCAACCGCTTCCGACCAAACAGACGAAGCCTCGATTGACGCGGAGCTCCGCCTGGATGATGTCACGGCCAAGCTCTATGATGAGGTCTCGCGACTGGCGCCCTTTGGCGTGGGTAATCCCAAACCCATTTTTCTCTTTCGAAATATCCCGATAGCGGAGATCCGCGTTTTTGGTAAGGGTCGGGAACATGTGGAGCTGGTGTTCACGAGAACAGCCGGAGCCGGTGGCCGACTCTCGGCCATCGCCTTCTTTGGCGTGGGGAATGCCTGGGCCAAGGAACTGTCCGTCGGACAGCGAATCGATCTGATTGCTTCGCTAGAAAAATCTTTTTTCCGCGGCCGACCGGAATTGCGGCTCCGAGTCATTGATGTGCTAAACTCTGCCCATGCCAAAAACTGATCAGACATACATTGTCTTCACCGATGGTTCCTCTCGTGGCAATCCTGGACCGGGTGGTTGGGCCGCTATTGTGATCGAGAATGGTGACAAGCTGACAGAGCTCGGTGGTCGTGTGGAGCATACTACCAACAATCGCATGGAGCTTGAGGCGGCCTTACGCGCCCTGGAATTCTTGCCGGAACAGGCGGTGGTAACCATTCATACCGACTCCTCATATTTGATTTCGGGTATGACCAAATGGGTAGCTGGCTGGAAACGCAATGGTTGGCAGACGAGTACCAAGATAGAAGTTTTGAATCGAGATCTCTGGTCGGCTCTCGATCGAGTGGCTGCTTCACGCAATGTCCATTTCCAATACGTCGGTGGTCATCGCGGGGTGCTCGGTAACGAGCGTTGCGATCATATTGCCACTGATCTGGCTGATGGCGAGCAGCACAAACTTTTTTCCGGCCGGCTAAAAGACTATGATTTGCCCAATATTCTCGATGTTTCACAGAATGAAACGATCGCCGAGAACAAAAAGACTGATTCTGCCCGCCATCGGGCCGCGGCTTACTCCTATGTCAGTATGGTCGGAGGAATTATCGAAACCCACCACACTTGGCCGGAATGCGAGCGCAGGGTTCGCGGGGTAGCCGGGGCCAAATACAAGAAGTCTCTCAATCAGGCAGATGAGCAAAAAATCATCGAAGAGTTCGGGGCTTTTTGAGAATAATTTCCTGCACGAAAATTTTATTTTTTCTTGAAGAGATTTTGAACTTCTGGTTTGTAAACTGGGCGCATGTCCCGGCGAGTGTTTATTTTTTGGAGCCTCTTTGCGACGGTGGCCCTCGGGCGTCTCGTCGGTTCTTTCTATGGTTCCGTTCCCGACGCCACATCTTGTCTCAAACATTTTGCCGTTGGTGAAGGAGTGGTGGACGC
>JAJXVL010000049.1 GCA_021782175.1 bacterium | reverse complement strand
ATCGTCGCCGAGGCGAACTCCTGATTGCGGCGGCCGGTCCGGCCACCAACCTCCTGATCGCACTCATATTCGGTACAATCTTGCGTCTGACTTCGGGATATCTCTCTATGAATATGGCCGCACCGGCCTTCCAAGCTTTTGTGACGGTTATTTCCTATGTGGTAATCATCAATATTGTTTTGGCCCTCTTCAATCTCATCCCGCTACCGCCTCTAGATGGTTCAAAAATTTTGTTCTCCATTTTGCCAAGCCGTTTCTTCAGGGTGCGATTAATCTTGGAAGCCTACGCCCCCATCTTCGTGCTTCTGGTAGTTTTCTTCCTCTGGCAAGTATTGGCACCAATCATCCCTTGGGCGTTCAAGCTATTTACGGGATTCAGTTTCTAGTTTCTTTTTAAAAAGGAAAATAACTCGAACACCAATGATTTATAGAAATAAAAAAGAAATGATTACCTCCCTAATCCAACCATCTGATATTGTTTTGGATGTTGGTTTTTGGGGCCAAGGTATAAGAATAGATTCGGATAGCTGGCCGCACAGACTCTTGAAAGAAAGATGCAAAGATTTGTACGGATTGGATATATCTTTCGATAAAAAATCATTTCCGTCAGACCATTACCAAATGGTTAGTGCCGAAAAGTTTGTTTTCCCGTTGAAATTTGATGTTATTTTTGCCGGGGATCTAATCGAACATTTGTCTAATCCCGGTTTGTTTTTGGAAAGCTGTCTCAACAATCTGAAACCGGAAGGCAGGCTGGTTATAACAACTCCCAATACATTTAACTTGTTCAACTTGGCGGAGAAGATTACAAAAACCGAACCCACCGTGAACCATGATCACACGGCGTATTTTAATCAAAAAGTTTTGGCACAATTACTCGGAAAAAATGGTTTTGAAGTCACTGCTGTAGATTTCATCTACACACTAGATTACAAGCTCAAGGAGAGTTGGAAGAAGAAATTCCTCAATGTTGTTTATCGTTCCTTGTCAGTTTTCACTGACAAGTTTGTAGAAACATTAGTAGTAACAGCAAAAATATCTCCTCATAAAAATAATAGCTAGAATAAACTCGTCTTATCATCATGTTATAATTGTCTTTATGAGGCTAGTCAGATTGGCAAGAGTGCGTTCAAAAGCTTTTACCCTCATTGAGCTTCTGGTGGTGATCTCCATCATCGGCCTTTTGGCTTCGATTGTGTTGGTTTCCCTGAATAGTGCTCGCGATAAGGCTCGGATTGCCGGTGATCGAGAATTCGAATCGTCTCTCTACCAAACTGAAGGCAGCGCCATTGCCGGTATGTGGAACTTTGACGAATGCGCTGGTACCACAGTTTCCGACAATTCTGGTAATGGTCATAACGGCTCTTTCTCGACCGGGGTAACTTGGTCCACGGATACACCGCTTGATAGCGGTTGCTCGGTCAATCTGGATGGTACAGGCACAATCACTATTCCGCCCAATAACGCTCTTTCCCAGATCAATTCCGAGTTGACTGTTTCTGTCTGGGTCAACCTGGTCAATCCGGCAGCCAATCAGAAAATTGTTTCTTATTTTGGCGGTGGTGGAGGAGGGTATATTCTGGGTGTGGCCAATAATGCCATTTACCCGGAAGTTTTTGATAATACCAGTACCGATTATTCCACCGTCTCTGGCAATATTCAGGCTAATAAGTGGACGCATTTGGCAATCACTTGGAAATCGGGTGGACAATATACAGCTTACATTGATGGTAAAGCGGTTTATTCAGTAGCTGCTTCGGCCAATCCGATCGGCACTCCTTATGTGAATCTGTATATTGGTTCTCTCTATGGCGGACAATTTCTCACTAATGGCAAGATAGACAACCTACGCGTCTATTACCAAGCGCTGACTGCGGCTAACATCAGGAATATTTATGCCGAAGAAGCACCGGCTCACGGCTTCAGAGTTAATTTGGCGGAAAGATAAATTCAGGGTATTCATCCATTTGCTTCTTCCCGTAACGCATGTTAATGTACCGCCATCGCCCCGAGGGGGTAAAAATTAAATTATCAGGCTCGTATGAGTAATCGTCCCGGCGTCTCACGCCGCAAACGGTGAAGAATTTCATTCGAGTAAATCTAAAGCATATCAATGCCGACCATCAATCAGCTCACCAAGTCCAGCCGCCAGCGCTTCAAGCGCAAGTCCAAGTCCGTGGCCCTGACCCGCACCTTCAATACGATCGCTAACCGTCCGAGTTTCTTCCCGGCGCCTTTCAAGCGTGGTGTTTGCGTCAAAGTAACCACCAAGACCCCGAAGAAGCCGAACTCTGCTATCCGTAAGATCGCCCGTGTACGCCTGACCAACGGTGTCGAAGTGACCGCTTATATTCCGGGTATGGGTCATAACCTCCAGGAACACGCCGTGGTACTTCTCCGTGGTGGCCGCGTCAAGGATGTCGGTCTGCGCTACTCTGTCGTGCGCGGTGTCCTAGACTGTGCCGGTGTCGAAGCTCGTCGCAAAGGTCGCAGTCAATACGGTAACAAGCGCCCCAAGGCCGAAAAGACCGCTTAATCTCTCTCAATCACTACTATGCGACGAAAAATCAACATCAAAAGGGAATTGAAGCCTGATCTGACCTATCAATCTCTCAAAATCGCCAAGTTTACCAACTATGTCATGGAGTCCGGCAAGAAGAACACGGCCCGGGCTATCGTGGCTGATTGTCTCGAGGCCATCAAGGAACAGGCCAAGGTAGAGAATCCTATGGAAGTCTTTGAAACCGCCCTCAAAAACACCGCTCCGCAAATGGAAGTCCGTTCTCGTCGTGTCGGTGGCGCCAACTATCAGGTGCCGCGCGAAGTACGCGAGTCCCGCAAGAACGCTCTATCCATGAAGTGGATCATTGACGCTGCCCGCAGCAAGAAGGGCAAGCCGATCGCTCTCAAACTAGCCGATGAAATCATTGCCGCTTCCAAGAACGAAGGTGAAGCCGTCAAGAAGCGTGAAAATGTCCACAAAATGGCTGAAGCCAACAAGGCTTTTGCCCACTTTGCTTGGTAGTTTGTTCGCTATTGTTGGAGTAATTTCTCGATTATCTCGTCAAAAATTAGCAGCTTTAATCAATCAATAATGAACCGCGATTATTCTCTAGATAAGGTCCGTAACTTCGGTATTATCGCCCATATCGACGCCGGTAAGACCACTACTTCCGAGCGTATTCTCTACTATACGGGTATGACTCATAAGATCGGTGAGGTGCACGAAGGTGACACCGTCACTGACTGGATGGAACAAGAGCGTGAACGCGGTATCACTATCACCGCCGCCGCCATCACCTGTTTCTGGAATCCGACCTAT
>JAJXVL010000048.1 GCA_021782175.1 bacterium | reverse complement strand
CGAGCCAGTAGCGCTCGCAGGGTCCTTTCGACCGAACATTGAAGTCCCCTAAAGCCCCATCAATAGAGTTTTTGAGAGACCGAGGACTGTCTGAGCGGAGCGGGAGCGTAGCGAGTTTCGCAGGGCTCTCAAAAACTACTATTGATGGGGCTAAAGGTTTCAGGATTATCCAAAGATACGATTCAGCAATTACTAGCTTTTGCCCCAATGTTTCTTCTCCATTTTGACCATATGTTCCGCCAATTTATCGAGCGCTACTACTTCCTGAGAATAAGTATCAGTCCGGCGGACGATAGCTGTCCGATCCACGGCTTCCTTCTTGCCCATGACAATGACATAGGGAGTGTGATGTTTCTCCACACTAGAGACTTGAGCGCCCAGGCGATCTTTGGCTAGAGATAGGAAGAGCGGCACCTTGGCTTGGCGCAAACGCTCGATGACATACAGCGAGAGCAATTTTGACTCCGTGCCGAGCTGGACAAAGGAAGCAATCGGCCGTTTGATCTTCTTCTGAACGTCACGCAGCTTGGCGTTGTTGCCCTTGATGAGTAGGGAAAGGCCGACACCTTGGATATCACGCTTCATGCCCAGGCGTTTGGCTAGACCGTTGTAGCGCATACCTACTGCTAGGATATGCTGATTGTGTTTCTCGGTATTACTCGTCGCGTCAACGATAGTGAAAATAGTTTCGGTGCAATAGGAACGATTGCCGATCAAGCTATTGTTGAGAACATAGGGCACTTGCAAAGCTTCTAGATACTCGAGGACCTCTTCGAGGTGGCGGCGGCTGCGCTCTGTCAGGAAGTCGATGGCTTTTGGCGCTTTGGCATTCAAACTTTTGCAGGATTCATCACGCGAGGCCAGAAGCTCAAAAGGATCATGCTTGAGCAATTGGCGGCATTCCGATGACATCTCGTTCACATTCTTGCGATAATACGAGGTCAGTTCCCGACTGAAACGGTTGATTGAATCACGGTCTCCAACACTGTTGATCTCGACCCGCGTATCCGTATAGCCTTCTTCGGCCAACATGGCGCGACCGGCCTGGATGAGTGTAGCCTCAGCGATTGGTCCGGAAGTACCGATAATCTCCAAGTCGGCGTAGCGATGGTAGCTGGACTTGCGGCCGGGGGTGGTTGGCGCTTTGCAAGCATGGCGGCAGGGATCCTTGAGGTAGGCCATGACTGGCTGAGGCAGAGCATTCCAGTCTTGAGCTTCGTAAGTGCGGATCAAGGCAATTTTTTCCTCGACGCGCAAGGGCAAGCGCTGATGTTCCTCGGTTTCGTCATCCACGAAATCTCCCTCCAAGATACCTTTGGCCGCGTCGAGGTCCTCCTTCTGGATGGCGGGGCTTTTGATCGGCATGAAGCCGTAATAAACAGCCGTTTCACCAATCTTGTCGAGGTGTTCTACTTCCAGAAACTTACTCTGACTATTGTGGTTTTTGGGTTTCATGATTTTGTCCGGGGAGGATGCTAATGGCATTCAGGGGAGTCAAACGGATGATGGGCCGGCCGATGATGAAGTGCCGATCGAGCGGGCCCCAAGCTCTGGAATCAGAGCTCTGAGCACGGTTGTCGCCCATGACGAAGTATTGAGTAGGTCCGAGCGTGAGTGGCGGCAAGGTGTCGTGGGAAGCATGGTCGGGGGCGATGAAGCTCTGGTCTACAGCAAACGGGGTTGAACTAGCATTAGTCTGAATATTTACTTGGCCATCTTGGATACTGATCGTTTCACCCGGCAGGCCGACGATGCGCTTGATATAGTAGACGCTCGGATCATTGGGATATTCGAAGACGATGACATCACCACGGCGCGGCGGCTCGAAGTCATAAGTGAGGCGGTCTACTACTAGGAATTGTCCCGTCGAGAAAGTTGGGTCCATCGAAGCACCGTTGACGACGAAGGGTTCGGCGATGAAGAAGCGAATAGGGAGGGCGATGATGAGGGCAATGACGATGACCTGAGCCCATTCACGGACTCCTTTCCAAAAACCATTCTGTTGCTCCATCATGATGGGCGCATTTTAGTACGAAAAAACGATTTGCACAAGCGGATTGATTGGGCGACTGTTTGTTTGTGTTATAATCGCTTCCATGAATTATATTATTGCGGGTCTCGGTAATCCTGGAGAAGAATACCTCAGTACGCGTCATAACACCGGTCGTCTGATCCTAGAAGAAATTCGTCGGGCTTTTGACGGCGAAGATCTAGTCTTGGACAAGAAGCTCAATGCTCTAGTCAGTGAAATTAAGATCGGCCGTAATACCGTGAAATTAGTAGCTCCGGAAACATTTATGAATCGTTCCGGCAAAGCTCTGGCTCCACTCGTGAAAAGCAAAAAAGCTGCTGAGAACCTTTTGGTTATCTACGATGATTTCCAATTGCCGCTTGGCCGCATGAAAATCTCCTTCGACAAGAGTGCTGGTGGCCACAATGGTCTCGACTCTGTCATCAAGGCCGTGAAGACCACAGCTTTCCCGCGTTTGCGCATCGGCACAGTCAAGGCCAATGCCAAAGGTCAGGCCAAATTGCCACATGGTAATGAGCAGATTGAGAAGTTCATCCTGGGTGATTTCAAACCTGATGAAATGAAAATCCTGAAGAAGCTCGGCAAGAAAGCGGTCGAAGTTGTGACGATCTGGGTGTCTGAGGGTCGTGAAAAAGCTACTAATATTGCAAATACCTAGATGGATCTGAAGTCTACTTATAACCGTATTGCTGAAGATTGGGCGACAGATCATGCCGTGGATACTTGGTGGATCGAAGGAACTACTGAATTTTGTAAATTGCTCAAGCCCGGATCGGCCATCTTGGATGTGGGCTGTGGTGGCGGTTTCAAAACAAAATTCCTGGCAGACAGAGGTTTTGCTGTGAAGGGGACTGATTTCTCGGAGAGCATGATCGCCGCCGCCGGACGTAAGTATCCGACGCTTGATTTTGCCGTGCGAGACCTCCACGATATCGATCAAGAGCCGGGGACTTACGATGCTATTTTTGCCCAAGCTGTCTTGCTCCATATCAAGAAAATCGAAGTGTTGGATGTGCTCGCGAAAATGAAGAGTCGTTTGAATGCCGGCGGTTTCATCTATGTTGCCGTCAAAGCGCACCGTGAAGGTAAACCGGATGAAGAAGTCGTCAAAGAAAATGACTATGGCTATGAATATGAACGCTTCTTCAGTTATTACAGCATGACTGAACTAGAAAATTATTTCCGAGAGCTCGATATGGTTGTTGTCTCACAGACGGTCACTTCCTCCGGTAGGACCAATTGGCTCCAGGTTGTAGCTCAGAAACAATAATTTTTCGAGACAAAAAAGAGT
>JAJXVL010000047.1 GCA_021782175.1 bacterium | reverse complement strand
ATCCTTCGCACTGCCAAAAGATTGTTACGAACAATACAAAAATAACACAGTATTTATAGACCGCGACACATATTTGGCTCAAGAAAAAACTTATTTGTCGAAGCACCAAACGTTTGAAGAATACTCGACTGATTCACGTAATCCCCCAAAAAAATATATCGACCTATCCTTCGCCGTTTATTTTCAAACTTATAATAATCGTTTGGCTACGGAGGAGGCCTTACGTTCTTTTCGCACCTTTTACCCAGATGTATCTGTTAGACTATTGTCTGACCACGGGGAAGATTTTTCTGATTTAGCAAAAAAATTCAAATGTGATTACACAAATTCCCCAGAAAATCTTGGTTATTGGCCAGTAAAAAATATGCGGAAATGGTTTGCCAGACTCGCAGACACTTGTAACATGTATGCAGACAAGGAATGGATCCTGATTCTGGAGGATGACGTTCGCACACGCGATAAAATCAGCAAACATCCAAACGCTCATTTGGCTGGCCAAGGCGGTGGCACTTCGGTTAAAAAAAAGAGAAAACAGCTCTCACTTGCCGCACAAGAATTTATAAAAAAAATATACCCCGAAGCAAAATTTGACGGGATAAGTGGTTGTGGTGCATCAATTTTTCACCGACAATCTTTTTTGGACTGTCTAAACAATCCTCAAACAGTAAACTTCGAAAAATTTGGAACACTTGACGCTGGTATACCCGGAGCAACTGACATTGCCCTGACTTTCCTATTTATGATGAATGGTTACATCGTGCGACGATGGTTTGATATGAGTGAAGAATCTAGGGAAAATTGGGGGCCCGCAGCAGCTTTTGATCATCAGTACAAAAAATACTACAAGGCCAATTCCCTCCAAAAATAATGATTATATCAAAAATACAAGGTGGTTTAGGTAATCAAATGTTTCAATATGCTTTTGGTTTATCTCAGGCAACACGTTTAAATAGTGAGCTAAAAATAGAAATCGATAATTTCGATAGTCCTGAAGAATACAGAAATTTTGAATTAAATCTATTCAACATATCAGCCAAAAAAGTTGAACAGGAGGATCTAGACTCTCTAGGGGTCCCATCACTCTCTAGTAAAAAAATTATTCCAAAAATAAGACGTGGGTTGCTAAAAAAACATGAACTGAATTTACCAATCGAAGAAAAAACGATTGTCATCGAAAATGGGTTTGCTTTTGATAGTACGACATCAAAAATTACAGATGGAACAGTCCTTATAGGTAATTGGCAATCAGAAAAATATTTCAAACAAATATGCGATCGGATTGTTAAAGAATTTTCGATTAAAAACCCGAGTGCTATATTCAAAAAATTCCAGGAGGTTATAATAAAAAACGTCGGTCTTTCTGTATCTGTACATGTACGCAGAGGGGACTATGCTAATAATCCAAAATATAACGCCAAACACGGTGTATTACCGGTAGAATACTACTCAAAAAGTGTTGAGCTGATTAGAGAAAAAATACCCAACGCTATTTTCTATATTTTTTCTGACGACATTCCCTGGGTAAAAGAAAATCTTTCATTCATCAAGCCCGTTATTTTTGTGTCTGATAACGGCACAAATAATGCCGAGGATATAATTCTTATGAGTCTATGCCAACATCATATAATCGCTAATAGTTCGTTTTCATGGTGGGGTGCCTGGCTAGATCAAAAAAAAGACAAAACTGTCATTGCACCCAAACAATGGTTCGTAGCGAGTAACGATACAACCGACGATCTTATACCTAAAGAATGGCTTAGAATTTAGTCTTATTTTTAGTGAGCAGATAGACTTTCTCGTGGAATTTGTTTGGTAATATTTTTCCCAGTAGGCATTCAGCTACCGTTTGAATTTTTCTAGCTAAAAGAGGCGTTCTCCAAATGAGCGGAAGGTATAGACCTACCGGCCTAATCGCCAGAATATCAAAAGATTTCCTGATTTTACTTTCATATTCATCATATGAGTAGAAGTTATTAAATCCGGTTTTATCCTTCCTGAAAAGATCCCAGAATGAACTCTGGCCGGCCACGGAGATCAGATAGTGGCCATCTGGAACCAAGGCCTCCTTGGCATAAGACAATTCCTTATCAAAATCAGCATAATTCAATACACCCACTTCAATAATGATGTCCTGTGACTTATAACCAAAATCACCATTACCGCGCACACTGAAGTCTATATGCTTGCCATGATTCTTATTGATAGCCGCTTCGATCATACCACTACTAATGTCGATCCCTCTGTAGGAAGAAATTTTCGATCCAAAAATATCATGAATCTTGCCGATGACTACCCCATCAGCACAGCCAACCTCCAGTAAGTTTTGGCCCGGTTTCCCAGAAACCATTTCCTTCAACAAATCGGTCACTATGTTTAGTCTTTTTTTGAAAAAGAATTGAGTATAACTGCTAGCCTTGTTCGGATAGCGTTTTTCAGAGTATTTGACACTTTCTTTGTCATAGAAAACTGTGTCTTTTATTTGCTTTACCTGCGGAGAAGACACTCTCCTGAACAGATCTAGCAAAGATTGGGCTCGGTTTTGCCAAGTATACTTTTTGACATCTGATTCTATCCTAGAGACAATCTGCCCTACTTTTGACTTGTTCTGTGTTGCCGTAACAATACCTTCCATCAGAGCTTGAGGCTCATTCGGCGGCACAAGGATGGCGTTTTCTTCGGAGAGCACTTCCCTCACACTCGGCAGGTCCGAAGCTACGATTGGTCGGCTGGCGGCCATGTATTGGAAGAGCTTCATGGGTGAAGTGTATTTCTCCGAGATAACATCGCCGGATTTATTCGGCAAAACCAAGACATCAGAAGCTTTGAGATATTTTGGTACCAGACTCGGCGATACTCGACCAATCCAGACGATCGGCAAACCGGCATAATCCTCCTTGAGCTTGGCTACAGCTTCAGGACTGCCGCCGACTACCAGGAAAGATACCTGAGACAGAGTCTCATTCCCCTGCGCCAATTTGGCCGCTTCCAGGAAGACATCCACCCCTTTCCAAGAATACAGATCCAGACTGCCACTATAGGTCACGATTGTTCGGTCAAGCGGCAAGTTCAACTCCTGGCGGAGGGTTTCCTTGGTAGCAGTAATCTCCTCAAAAATCGCCAGATCCACAGCATCAGGTGCCACCAACAACTTATCAGCTGGCGCGCCTAAGCTAGTGTATAGATCCGTCAGACCCTTGGTAATACCGATAATACCTGCTGCCCGAGCCACTAGCTCTTTGGCATAACGATTGGTACTGCCCGTATGCGTTTCCCAGAAAACCTTCCGCTGGCTCAAGAGCGAGGCCAGGACATATTCATCACGACCATAAATAATCGCTGTCCGCGGCACAAACCAGAGCCGCAATCTTGTGCTCAGAGTGAAACTAACGGTCTCCAGCATGAAAGCT
>JAJXVL010000046.1 GCA_021782175.1 bacterium | reverse complement strand
GGAAACGAAACCCTTGTCGAACTCGATACCTTCGACTACTTCTGACTCCAGACCCATCGACTGAGATTCTTCGACCGTGACCACGCCGTCCTTGCCGACTTTCTTGATTGTTTCCGCGATCTGACTGCCGAGTTCCTCAGACTCAGCAGAAATCGTAGCTACCTGACGGATCTCTTCGTCGCTCTTGATAGGCTTGGCCAGGCGGCGCAGAGCCGCGACCGTGTCGCGAGCCGCCGCTTCGATACCGGCGCGAATACCCATGGCATTGAGACCCATCGAGGTGTGCTTGAGACCCTCCGTCACGATAGCTTGGAGCAGAATTGTCGCCGTCGAAGTGCCATCACCGGCCACATCGTTGGTTTTGTTAGCGACTTCCTTGGCTATTTCCGCACCCATATTCTCGAAACGATCCGCCAAAGAAATTTCTTTGGCAATAGAGACACCGTCGTTAGTGATAGTCGGCACGCCGAAGCCTTTGTCGAGGACTACATTGCGGCCGCGCGGACCAATCGTGAGTTTGACCGCATCAGCCACGGCATCAATACCTACCTTCAGTGACTTACGAGCTGTTTCGTTGTAGATGATTTTCTTGGCCATATGATTGTGAAGGATTAGATGATAGCAAGCACTTCGCTCTCGCGGACAAGATAATATTCCATATCACCGAGTTTTACCTTGTCGCCCCACTGAAACAGGACATGATCGCCAACTTCGACTGACATCGGCACGATAACACCGTCCTCCTGTCGGCCCGGGCCGACAGCCACGACTGTGCCGCGTTTACTGCCCTTGTCTTCATTCACGGTCACGGGAATGATCAATCCGGCAGCAGTCTTTTGTTCCCGGGTCGACGTATCTTCCAGAATGAGCACCCGGTCAGCTAACGGTCTGAGCTTCGGCAAATGATCGCCTTTTTTACCATTGGTTTTGGTGGTCATAGTGAATTTTTAGCTTAATTTTTGGCCAAACGAAGGCCAAAAGATTGTTAATGCCGCTATTATAAGGCAAAGAATGCAAAGTTCAACTGTATTCAAGGGTTGAGTACGATGTGCATCGGCTCCGCAGGGTCTCATCACCCACATGCTTCTGCGGCTCCTCGGGTAGAACTATCATCCTGGAATATGGAGAAACACAGAACATGATTTGTGGAAACCTCCCAGAGGGATCAGTAGTCTAATGCGTATTACTTCAGCCGAATAATCGGCATCAGAAACGTTTCCACAAGTCATGTTCTGTGTTTCTCCAGATAAAAGGATATGCCAGGGCTCTCTCGCATGTCGGAGCAAGGATCATATGTGAGGAGGAAGGTGTTTTATCATTCAAATAGAAACTCTGTTCAACCACAGATCCTTCTTGCATTTCCATACCAATATGCTATCCTGTTCGCCAATGAAGTCTCTCCTACCTTATGCGCAGATCATCCTGTCCGTGCTTCTAGTCGGCGCCATTTTGCTACAACGCACCGGTGCCCAAGTAGGCGGAGCCTTCGGCGGCAGTGACAATTTCAGCTCGGCCTTCCATACTCGCCGTGGCCTGGAAAAGACCTTGTTCACAGCTACTATTATCATTTCGGTGCTTTTTGCTGTTTCGGCTCTGCTTAACCTCCTCTAAAATTTCTTGAGCGTACAACCAGATAAAGAGTTCCGCCTGAAAGGCGGACAAGCCATATTGGGTTATATTCGACGCTTCTCAGCCACCGAAAAAGCCGTTTTTGGCCTGTTTGCCATCGCCGCTCTGATCACGGCCCTCGTTATGGCCAACCAGGTTAATAATCTTTTTACCGTGGAAGTACCCGCTAGCGGCGGCACCTTGCGCGAAGGTTTGATCGGTCTGCCGCATACCATCAACCCGGTTTTGGCGGTTACTGATGCTGATCGCGACCTGACCAACCTTGTCTATGCCGGCCTCACCAAATATGACCATGGGGTCCTGGTGCCGGATCTAGCCAGTAGCTGGACTGTTTCGCCGGACGGCCTGACTTATAGTTTCACTCTGCGGCCGAATCTCAAGTTCCAGAACGGCTCGCCGCTTTCGGCCGCCGACGTGCTCTTCACTATCGAAAAAGTCCAGGATCGGGCACTCAAGAGTCCGCAAGCGGCCGACTGGGCCGGAGTCACGGCGACTTCTAGCTCGCCCTTGAATGTGACCTTTATCCTGAAGCAACCTTATAGCGCCTTCCTCACCAACACCACCCTGGGCATTCTCCCCAAAGCTATTTGGGGCAATGTCAGCGACGATCAGTTCATTTTCAGCGAATACAATATTTCCCCGATCGGCGCCGGACCTTATCGGCTAGCCGGTATTGATCGCGATCAAGGCGGCATTCCTCTCGACTATCGCCTAGTTGCCTGGAATGGTCGCAAAGAAAACAAGCCTCTCCTCGGCGAAATGGATTTCTATTTCTATGCAGATTTGGATCACGCCCTGGCCGCCTTGGAGAACGGTAGTATCGATAGTTTACCTTCCGTCCCGCCCTCTGCCGCGGCGGCCCTGGTCAGTAATACCGGTGAATCATACACCGCGGTCACGGCCCCGCTCTCTCGCATCTTCGGCGTCTTTTTCAACCAGAATGTCAACACTCTGTTGGCTGATATCAAGGTGCGGGAAGCTCTCTCCATGGCAGTAGACCGTCGTGCCATTGTCGAAAATGTCCTCTTGGGTTACGGCGTACCGATTGATTCTCCTTTGCCTGTCGGTCTGCTTGGGGAGAGTGCTACCACCACGGCCGCAGCAGTACCGGAAGCCGACATGGCTGGGGCTGCCGCTCTCCTGGAGAAAGACGGCTGGCAGAAAGGTCCCGACGGCATCTATGCCAAGAAATTCAGCAAAACTTCGACCAAAACTCTCAGCCTCTCGATCTACACCGCCGATGCTCCGGATCTGAAACAAGCCGCGGATATGGTGGAAAAGGCTTGGGCTGAACTAGGTGTCGATGTCACTGTCAAAGTATTTGAGCCCAGCGATCTCTATCAGAATGTTATCCGCACGCGCAACTACGATGCTCTGCTCTTCGGCGAAGCTATCGGCAAAGATGACGATCTGTACGCTTTCTGGCATTCCTCAGAAAGGAACGCCCCCGGCCTCAATGTGGCCATGTATGCCAACACTCACGCGGATCGCTTGCTCGAAGGTATCCGCGCCGCCACTTCGAGCGAAGCGCGGGCCGATCTCGAGAGCGAGCTTCAAAGCGAGATTGAGAGTGATGTGCCGGCTGTCTTCCTTTATTCACCCGATTTTATCTACGCCGTACCTAGAAGTTTGCACGGCCTGACTCTAGGAGACATGACTCAGGCCGGCGACCGTTTCGCTAATGTCACCGACTGGTATATCGAAACCGAAAAAGTCTGGAAACTCTTCACCCATTAAAAACATGAATCCCAACAAACCCAATTCCCCTATCAATCCCAGTAAC
>JAJXVL010000045.1 GCA_021782175.1 bacterium | reverse complement strand
CCGCCGCCAGAATTGCTTTCATTGGCAAGCCGGATGAAACATACATCTCCAGTTGTTCCAGGAGTTCAATCTGACTACGCCGATTCCAAGTCGCGGCAAAAAACATCGCCCTAGAAAAAATTAAGCAGCCAAAACCTTGGATACTTCGGCGCGCGACGTCACGCCCCAGTCAACTTTTTCACCGGCATCCTCAGAGATTGTTCGGAACCCGCTAGAAAGGACATATTCACGCATAGTCTGCAAAGAAGCCCGAGATGATATCAACTGCCTCAACCCATCATCGATCGACAGAACTTCAGCCATAACATACCGGCCACGGAAACCTGAACCGCGGCATGAGACACAAAATTCGTTTTGACCGGCACAATCGGCACAAGTGACTCGGACCAAACGCTGACTAATAACCAGATGCAGCGTAGCCGCGATCAAATACGGCTCTACCCCCATATCAATCAAGCGCAGGATGCTTTCTAGGGCGGAGGTAGTGTGCAGAGTTGATAATACTAGATGTCCGGTGAGAGCTGTATGAACGGCTGTATGAGCAGTTTCGCCGTCACGAATCTCACCTACCATGATCACATCCGGATCTTGTCTCAAGGCCGCCCGCAAACCGGCACCAAAAGTTACGCCTTGGGCATGTCGGATATGCACATGACGCACTCCTGGGACCTCGTACTCGACCGGATCTTCTAGAGTCATGATCGAGAGAGGTTCGGCGGCTTTGAGACCAAGACAGACGCGCAAAGTCGTCGTCTTGCCGGAGCCTGTCGGACCAGTTACTAGGATCAAGCCGTTCTTGGCAGCCAAGGCCCGACTTATCATCAGCACATGCTCTGGAGTGAAGCCCAGAGCGGCAAAAGTATCCTGAGCAGCTGGCTCAACCGACAAGAGCCTAATCACGGCATTTTCACCGCGATAAGTCGGCATGAATGATACGCGGGCATTATAATCCACGTTGTTCAAGGTAATGCGGAAGCGACCATCCTGAGGAACGGCATGAAGATCAGTCCGGACACCGGACAAAATCTTCAACCGAGCGATGATCTCTTCGTGCAAACGGCGTGGCAAAGTACCGACTGGCTCCAATTCCCCATCGATTCGCAAACGAATCCAAAGATCTTGGGGTCTGGGGTCAAAATGAGCGTCGGATGCGCCCAAACTAGCGGCATAACGCAAGACAGTATCGACCGCTTCCACGGCATTGGTAGGGTTGGCCGGGAAACTGCTAAGGCATTGTGTCGGCATATCATTCATGGGCACAGCTTAACAGCCGATGCTTCAATTTTTCTTCAAAAAGACCTCAAATTTTGATGCAGAAAGCTTCAAATGTCCGTGAAGGAAAAACATTTGCCCAAAACTTGTTTTCATGATATCGTTTGGAAAGCTGTTCTTTCTATTTTCTTCCGTAAAGGTATTACGGTGTAGATGAACAGTTAACCAGAACCTCAAAATTCAATCCTTCACATGATTGGACATTTAGGGATATTAGCCTTAACCGGCGCATCGGGCACTGGTAAATCGACCATTGCCCAATTGTTATCAGACTTGACCACCAGCCAGAGTCAAGGACAACACCCCATCGTGGCCATTGATATGAGCAAAATCATTGAATGGGCTGCGGGCAACAATGACGACCTCGGCATCCGTGTTCGGTTGGCCAAGGATATGCAGAAAGCTGGAAAATTCATGCCGGACCAAATCATCGATGAATGTCTGATGGCTTGGCTCGAGCATGTCTGGCCCCACAAGATCAGGCGGAACTTCCAACGACCTTGTTTGATTGTGGTAGGTTTGCCACGACGACGCGGTCAAAACGCTATCGTCGAGAAATTCCCGAGAAGGGCGGTCGTCCATGTCGAAGCTACTTTCGAACAGACGCTTCACGCTCGCGGCCTGCGCATGGGCCGTGTCGCCGACAAGAAACGCGAAGACGATCTGGGTGGTCGGGCAGTGGCTGAATCATTGTGGAATGAATATGTGCAAGGGGTCATCCCTGCCATGAACACCTTCAATGGTCCGGTCTGCAGTATCAGACTTGATCATCCGCGCGTGATGCTCTCGTCAATCCTTGGCTTCCTGGATCGACACGACCGTCACAGTCCGATCGGGCGCAATGCTCGGGATCATGCCATGCACCGTTTGCTCAGGAAAGATCATCCGATCCAACGCAAGCTGGACAATATGACCCAGGATGCGGAAAACCTTATCCGAATTGCTTCCATGAAGCGATCGGTGCTGGTTGCTTCCTAACATCACTCAATCCCCCGGCGAAAGCTTGGGGGATTTTTTATATGACGAAAATCTGCTGGCATAGCTGGTATTCTTGACTTTTTAGCTATTTTTATGCTTTACTATGCCGACGAAGCCGCGGGCTCCGTTTTTCTTTCATGGACATCAGAAATATCGCTATTATCGCCCACGTCGACCACGGCAAGACTACCTTGACCGATGCCATCATGACCCAATGCGGTCACGGCAGTGAAGGTTCGATGGATTCCAACGCTCTAGAACAAGAGCGCGGCATTACTATTTACGCCAAGAATACTTCGGTCACTTACAAAGGCTCGAAGATCAACATCGTCGACACCCCCGGCCACTCTGACTTCGGTTCTGAGGTCGAACGTGTCCTACGCGCCATTGATGCTGTCCTCTTGGTTGTTGACGCCCAAGAGGGTCCTATGCCTCAGACTCGTTTCGTACTCAAAAAGTCCTTGGAACTCGGCCTCTTGCCGATCGTCATCATCAACAAGATCGACAAACCGGCCGCTGATCCAGCGCGCGTGCACGATCAGGTCTTGGAACTCTTCATGGAGCTTGGGGCCACCGACAAACAGATCGACTTCCCTACGATCTACGCCATCGGCCGCCAGGGCATTGCCAAGCGCCAGCTGACAGATGAATCAACTGACCTGACACCACTCCTGGATCTCATCCTTGAATATGTTCCGGCCGCCAACGCCAACAAACAAGCCCCGCTCAAGGCCCAGGTCTTCAATTTGGGTTATGACAATTTCCTCGGTCGCCTAGCGGTAGTCCGTATCTATGACGGTACTATTAGAGACGGCCAAAATGTTTGGGTCAAAGATATCAATGGCAAAACCTTTACCGGCAAAATCACCAAGCTTTTCACTTTTGATGGCAAACAGCGCATAGAAACAGTCGAGGCTGAATCGGGTGATATTGTCACGGTCGCTGGTCTGCCCAATATCTATATTGGCGAAACCATTACTGATCAGGAAAACATCGAGGCCCTGCCGGCCATCAAGGTTGATGAACCGACTATTTCCCTGCAATTCCTCGTCAACAACTCACCTTTTGCCGGCCGCGAAGGCCAATTCGTCACTGGTCGCCAGATCCGAGAACGCCTGGAGAAGGAACTCGAAATCAACGTCGGTCTCAAAGTAGACTTTTCTTCGAATGACTACATGACTGTTTA
>JAJXVL010000044.1 GCA_021782175.1 bacterium | reverse complement strand
GTAAGCCTGTAGCTTCTTTTTCATGTGGCTCAATATAGCATTTTTTGGCCGGGTTTTGAATCTTTAGACCTTGAACTCAATCACATCACCGTCTTTCACCACGTATTCTTTCCCTTCGGTGCGCACCAGACCTTTTTCGCGAGCGGCGGCATAGGAACCGGCGGCCAGCAGTTTGTCCCATTCGATCACTTCGGCGCGCACGAACTTGTCTTTGAAATCAGTGTGGATAGCGGTGCCGGCCAATGGCGCCGTCCAACCTTTGTGAATAGTCCAGCCGCGTGTCTCATCCTCACCGGTCGTGAAATAAGTGATGAGACCGAGCATATCGTAACTAGCTCGGATCAAATCGTTTACGCCATCATCCTTGGCTCCCAGACCTTCGCGCATCTCACTTTTTTCCGCGTCTGTCAGATCCTTGAGCTCTTGTTCGAAACCGGCGTCCACCACCACCCAAGAGGCGCCTTGTTCTTTCATGAAGGCCATCAAGGCCTCCCAGCGAGCATCCTTGAGTTCGTCGAGATTGATTCCGCCAGCTTTCTTGTTCAGGACATAGAGAATATTCTTGGCTGTCAGCAATTGCATTTGGCGTAGAAGCGGCGCCTCGAATTCATCAGCCGTTACCGATGAGGCCAACTTCCCTGCTTCCAGGGCTATTTTGACTCGCTCGAGCACGCCGGCCTCGATCTTGGCCTCCTTCTTGCCGGCTTTGACTTCCTTGCCGAGGTTGGTCAGACGCTTGGAGACTGTTTCCAGATCAGCCAGGACCAGCTCAAGGTTGATAACGCCGATATCCTTGATCGGATCGATAGTACCGTCTACATGGATGATATCTGTGTCCTCGAAGATGCGCACAACCTCAGCGATGGCATCGGTCTCGCGGATATTAGCCAGGAATTTGTTGCCCAGCCCTTGGCCCTCGGCGGCACCTTTGACGAGGCCGGCAATATCGACGAATTCGACAGCGGCCGGAACAGTCTTGGCTGATTTTGAGAAAGTGGCAAGTTTATGAAGGCGTTCATCCGGGACAGCCACGACGCCGACTGACGGATCAATAGTCGCGAAGGGATAGTTGGCCACCAGGACACTCTTCTTGGTCAGCGCGTTGAAAAGAGTCGATTTGCCGACATTGGGCAGGCCAACGATACCGATGGAGAGTGACATAGCGAGAAAGATAGCATTAAATCGCGCGACAATACAACGAGGTGGCCTGACAGCCTAGACCTCCTTGGCACCTTTGGCGTATGAACTGAGCGGAATATTGGTCCAGCTTTTGAGGACCGCCTCGATGAATTTCCAGGAAGACATGATCTCTTCGGTGGAAGCAAAAAGAGTTTGGTCACCGACGAAAGCGTCGTGAATCAGACGTTCATAGTCGTTGGGCATACTCTGCCAGTTGGGCGCCGGCACGTCGGCATATTTGAACTTCAAGGTTTTGGGTTCCACCATGAATTCATGGCCGGGAGTCTTCACGAAGAATTTGATCTTGATGCCTTCATCCGGCTGGATGCGAAAAGTCAGGATATTCTGGTCGCCGCTTTTCTTGCCGGCCTTGAAATAGACATCGATCTCGGTCTTGTTCTCAGCCATAGCCTTGCCCGCCTCTAGATAGAAAGGCACACCCTTCCAGCGTGAAGAATTGACGAATGATTTGAGGCGGAAATAAGTCTCGGTTTTGGAATCTTTGGGCACATTTTCCTCACTAGTGTAGCCGGCATATTGGCCGCGGATAGCACAACGCGCGCTGCCGCCAAAGGCGGCTTTGATCTTCTTCAAGACCTGGGCTCTTTTGTTGCGAATCGTTTCAGCGTCAAAATTATCCGGCCGATCCATCGCCACGGCCGCGAGCATCATAAGCATGTGATTCTGACCGACATCTTTCAGAGCTCCCACGGGATCATAGCTATCGCCGCGGTCGCCGACAGTGTTACTTTCGAATAGTTTGATGTGGATTTTGTCGATGAATTCACGTCGCCAGATCGGCTCGAAAAGTTGATTGGCGAAACGGAAAGCCAGGATGTTTTGCAAGCTCTCTTTGGCCAAATAGTGGTCAATGCGGAAAATCTGCTCTTCTTGGAAGAGTTTGCCGAGCAGTTTGTCTAGATGACGAGCGGTTTCGAGGTCGTGGCCAAAAGGTTTCTCGATAAGCACCCGGGTCCAGCCGGTTTCGTCCGCGCAAGGAGTCGAGAGGCCGGAATCAGCCAGATTATTCAAGATGGCCGGATAGAGGGTTGGCGGCACGGATAGGTGGAAAAGTTTGTTTGAACACTGGCCATGGCGATCGTCTATTTCCTTGATGCGCTTGGCGAGGCGTTCGTAGGCCGCGGCATCGTCAAAGGTGCCCTGTTCATAGCACATGTGATCGAGGAAATGTTTGATGTCCTCTTCCTTGAACTGGCCGGGTTTGACATTCATGCGGCCACGGATGAGTTCGCGGAATTCTTCACGGGAAAATGGCCGCCGAGCAAAGCCGATGATACTGAAACGAGTCGGCAACAGATGTTTGGCGTAGAGGCCTAGGAGGGCCGGGATAAGTTTGCGGGCCGCCAGATCGCCCGTGACGCCAAAAATCACAAAGGTGGTCGGATGCATTGGTACGGCGGTTGTTTTCTCTTCAGACAAAATAGTTTCTGTTGTCGGCATATGGTCTTGGAAATATTAGAAATCTTCGCCCCACTCCACCCAAGCCGGATAAATATTTCCGGCCACGAAGACGCAAGGCAAAATAAAGACAGCCGAGATTACCCAGAGGAGAAATTTGAGCACTTTGGGCAGAACGGCCAGAAAAGCCATGAACATCTCAATGAATAGGTCAAACAGGGCTTTGAAAGCGTCGCCAAAAGTTTCCATAGAGCTGAATCTTATTATATTTAGGCGGCGGTGGCTAGTTTCTCAGTCTCTTTTTTGATCATGGTCTCTTCCAGTTCAGACAGCAACTCTTGTTGAGTTGATTTGTCATGCCAACGATGGAGCAACAGAACATTGTTCTGTTTCTGAGAATTCTTGATGAGTTCTTCCAGAGCTTCTCTGAAGGCTACGGAATGTTCATTGACCCACTGCATCTCAGCTTCCACTTCATGAGTTTTGGAGCCGATCATTTTTTGCATCAAAGCCCTCTGAATCTCGTTAACATCCTTGATATGCTGAGCCTCATTTTGCATAGTTAACTCTTCCTCAGTATTGATTTGAGGATTAGATTCTGAGCCGTTTATTTCTTCGTAATGATTGTCCATACGGCTGAATTATGCCCCCAAGCAAGGCCTTGCGCAAGGGCTCATGATTGTACGTGGATAATCCTATAACTGGTGCACTCAGGTGCGTTTCCAGGGTGCACACTCGCTTTGCTCGGTGCACCCTGCAGGGCTCGAACCTGCGACCTCACCCGTGTGAAGGGTGCGCTCTAGCCAACTGAGCTAAGGGTGCTTTTGGCTGTTCTTGGGAA
>JAJXVL010000043.1 GCA_021782175.1 bacterium | reverse complement strand
GGCTCAGGCGGTGTTTTGAAAGGACTCTGAACCCATCGAAGTTCGCTTTTTCTTGATGAGGTTCGTGAATTTAACTCAAGCGGCCATAATTGGTCGCTTTTTTATTTTGGCAAACGAACAGTATTTGAGGCCACCACCCAGCACATTTTCTTGACCAGACCCGGTCCTTCATAAATAAGTCCGGTAATAAGTTGGATGAGGTCGGCTCCGGCCGCGATTTTCTCGAGCGCGTCGGCCGGTGACATCACACCGCCGGCGGCTATGATCGTGAATCGAGAGCCGTATACTTCCCTAGTCTTTCTAATAAGCTCGGTTGAAGGTTTTTGACATGGCGCGCCAGACAAACCACCTTCATAGGTCACCGGTGTCTCAGTTTGATCTTTCAAAGATGTGTAATCCTTGTTCAGATTACCGATAACTACACCTTGGAGACCGTGGAGATCGATTACCTTGAGTAGTTCGTGGAAGTCAGCCCAAGCCAGATTGATAGGCATTTTGATATAAACCGGCTTGGCACAAGGAACTTTCTTGAGAGCGGATAATAACTGATCCAGAAGTTTCGGGTCCGTGAAAGCTTCGGCACCAAAGGCATTGGGGCAAGAAATGTTGATCGTGTAATAATCACCTACTTTTTCCTCATTCAACCGGCGGAAAGAATAGAGATAGTCAGCGATACCAGCTTCGATCGAAACCGACTGATTGTCATTGGTTCGGGCTATAGAAATACCCTTAACAAAATCTTGTTGGGTGGAATTTTTCCTAGCAGTTTCTTTGAGTCGTTCGATGATAGTATCAACACCATCATTACGTAGACCTTTGTTGACAACGATGGCCTGTGAATGAGGCAGGCGCTTGAGACGAGGTTTGGCATTGCCCGCGCAAGCTCGAGCAGTCACGGAACCTATTTCTTCGCCGCCGAGACCAATGGAAGGTAGAATGTTGGTCAAACGAGCATTGTAGTCGAAGCCGGCTGCCAGGAGGAAGGGTGTGCGATAATGGAGGCCGTCAACATCTTTGGCTATTTGAGAACCTTTGTAATTATAAGTAGAGGCAATCAGAAATCGTCCCAAAGCCAGGTTACCCAGCTTTTCCCCACCAGCAATGAAGAAGTCATGCACGGCTTCCGGGTCAAAACGGAAAAGAATCGGTTTGAGCAAATGTTTATAAGGCATGTTTCCGTATAGTACGCCAACCAGTATAATGGTTCCACCGCCTTATTTCCATGATTCTCAACTGGCTCATCAGCTTCAGTACGATTCACGACATTCTGGTCTATGGTTTGATCGCCGTTGTTTCTTTTGTCGAAGGGCCAATCTTGGCCTTTGTTTGCGGCCTACTCCTGCATTTCAACTTGATCGATCTCATTCCGGCCTACCTGGCTCTCATGATCGGCGATCTCCTGGGAGATACTTTCTGGTACTGGATCGGCCGGCGTTTCGGTCTGCCATTCATCAGGCGTTTCGGTCACTTCTTCCGTGTCTCGGAAAAAGATGTTCTCTCCGTTGAGAAAATTTTCCATGCCCACAAAGATACGATTTTGATCGTTTCCAAAGTCACTATGGGCTTTGGTTTTGCTCTGGTGACACTCATCACTGCCGGTCTGGTGCGTATTCCCTTCAATCGCTACATTATTATGAATGCCGCCGGACAGTTCGTTTGGACGGGCGCCCTCTTGAGCTTGGGATATCTTTTCAGCCAGTTGTATGTGACTTTTGACAACATCTTCGCTAGAATCTCGACCATTGCCATCGGTGTGTTCCTCTTGATCGTGATTATCCGCTACGCCAGCTTCATCAAACAAAAAATTTCCGCTCGTTTGTCCGCCTGAATTTCTACAAAAACCGCCACCATGCTCTCTATTATCATTCCAACTCTGAACGAAGAAAAATACATTGGTCGAACAGTCAGTCTTCTCAAGGCTGGCCTGAATCTGCCACACGAAATCATCATTACTGACGGTCATAGTCGTGATGGGACCGTGTCTATCGCCAAAATGGCTGGAGCTGATCAAGCTGTCGTCCATGACGGTCAAAGCAAACAGACCATTGCCGCCGGGCGCAATGCCGGGGCCGCGGTGGCCTCTGGCGAATTCCTAATCTTCATCGATGCTGATTGCACTATTCCAGAAATCAATCACTTTTTTGATAAAATTGTGCATCATTTCGAACGTGACCCAGAGCTGGTGGCTGTCAATGTAGCCATCAGAGTAGAGCCTGGTCAGGAAACCTGGGCTGATTGGATGGTTTATAACCTCTTCAATGATTACCTCTGGTTCGTGAACAATGTTTTGCATTACGGCATGGCGGCCGGAGAGTTCCAGATGATCCGCCGCTCCGCTTTCGAAAGGCTTCAGGGCTATAATCCGACCCTAGTGGCCGCCGAGGATATCGACCTTTTCGCTCGTCTTTCCAAAATTGGTCATGTTCGTTACGAAAAAGGCTTGAAGATTTATCATTCTGGTCGGCGAGCGCACAAGGTTGGTTGGCCCAAACTGCTCTCTTTGTGGTTCTTGAATGCCGTCTCTATGAACTTGCGCGGCAAGGCTTGGAGTCAGTCTTGGGGTGGTGATGTTACAGGTACTTCTTCATGAAAATCTCCGTTATTATTCCAGCTCACAATGAATCGCGCATCATCACC
Source organism: bacterium (assembly GCA_021782175.1). Lineage (GTDB taxonomy): Bacteria > Patescibacteriota > Minisyncoccia > Phycocordibacterales > PALSA-1337 > C7867-002. Next base: position 808 of record JAJXVL010000043.1, on the reverse strand, counting down.
AATACTTTGCGCGCAGTTTTGAGTCAAGATTATGCCGATTATGAAGTGATCCTTGTGGATAATAATAGCACTGATGATACAGCCGCTATGGCTGCTCAATTTCCTAATGTCAAAATTCTTTCGGAAAAACGCAAAGGCACCATGTGGGCTTGTGAATGCGGTCGAGAAGCCGCTCAAGGTGAGATTATTGTACGCATGGACGCTGATTGTTTGCCTCGTCCTGATTGGTTGTCCCGAGGAGTGACTTACTTCAATAACTCCAAGGTAGCCGCAGTGTCCGGTCCATACGATTATTATGACGCATCTTGGTTTATGCGTTATAGTACCTTGTTGCTTCAATGCCTATTCTACCCGCCGGCCAACTATTTGCTTAGACTCAGCAAACTGGGCGGTATCAGCTTGGGTGGTAATACTTTTATTCGAGCGGCCGTTCTCCGTCAAATGGGCGGTTTCAATACGAATATTACTTTTTATGGTGATGATACCGATACTGCCAAACGGGCCGCGCGCTTTGGTCGGGTAATATTCACTCCTCGTCTCATTGTGGCCACACTAGCTCCGGGCGCCGGTCGCCACGGCGGTGATGAAGGGTTGCGGAAAATCTTCGTTTATCTCAAACACTTTTTCCAGGTTATTTCGCGCAAATAAAAAGCACCTTATTCCAAGGTGCTTTTTATTTGTAGCGATACCAATATTTATTGATTGGCTGGAGTAGAAGAAGCACTGCCGATAGAACGATCGGTCGTGATGATGATTTGCACTATAGCTCTAGCGTCTTTGTGAGCCGCTTGGAGGGCTTGTGAGGCTG
>JAJXVL010000042.1 GCA_021782175.1 bacterium | reverse complement strand
CCCGGCCCCGGGCAATCAGAGTCGCGGACGCTTCTCGCCGCGTGACCGTCGTCCTTTCCACGGCTCGCCGCGAAACGGCTTTGCCGGCAACAACCGCACCCGGACTCTGCGACCGGCCCCGGGAGCATCAAACAACTCCTCCCTGCCTGCCGGCGCCAATATCACGCCAGGAACAGTGCCGAGCCAAGCTATCGAGAACAAGCCGGCTGTTTCGGGTGAGACCAGAGAGCCGAACCAGGGCCACCGCGTAGTTTTGGGACGAGGCGCCCGCAAAATCGCCGGCCTCGATCATGTCGCCGGCGCCCGCATGTCCATCATTCGCAAGGAGTCCCGACCGATGAAACGCGGCGGCTTCCGCCCGCCGTCACGACCGGCTCACATTGCCCCCAACGCCAAGGAGGGCGACAAGATTCCGCCTCTGGCGCCGGATTCAATCCGCATCATTCCCATGGGCGGCGTCGAGGAGATTGGTCGCAACATGACCGCGATCGAATACGGCGATGACATCATCGTTATCGATATCGGTTTCCAATTCAAGGATGAAAACACCCCCGGCATCGACTACATCCTGCCCAACACCAAGTACCTGGAGGAGCGCCGTGACCGCGTCCGCGGAGTCATCATCACCCACGGTCACCTCGACCACGTCGGTGGTATTCCCTACATTATGCCGCGTATCGGCAACCCGACTCTCTATACCCGTCTCCTGACTTCCGTCCTCATTCAGAAACGCCAGGAAGAATTTCCGCATGTGCCCAAGATTGACATCCAACTAGTCGAGAAGAACCAGACCGTGACTATCGGCAAACTCAAAGTCCGCTTCTTTGCCGTGACTCACACTATCCCAGATTCCATGGGTGTCATCATCGAGACGCCTTACGGCTCCATCGTCCATACGGGCGACCTCAAACTAGATCACGTCGACGGTGTCCCCACGGAAGAAGAAGTCGCGGAATATGAACGCGCCTTCAAGGGTCAGAACATCCTCATGCTCATGGCTGACTCCACCAATGTCGAGAACCCCGGCTTCTCTATCCCCGAGAAGAAAGTCCACAAAAACATCGAGGAGATTATCAAGAATGTCCAGGGCCGCCTGATCATTGCCACCTTCTCCTCGCTCCTCGAGCGTCTGATGAAGATCATCGAATTTGCCGAGCTCTATGGCAAGAAAGTGGCCGTGGAAGGCCGCTCCATGAAGCAGAACTTGGAAGTCTGCAAACACTTGGGCCTCCTCAAATCCAAGAAAGAGACCATGATCGCTACCGACGATATCGACAACTATCCGCCGGATCGCGTCATCATTCTGGCCACCGGTGCCCAGGGCGACGAATATGCCGCACTCATGCGTATCGCCAACAAAACTCACGCCAAAGTCAAAATCACGCCGCGTGATACCATCCTCTTGTCCTCTTCGGTAGTGCCGGGCAATGAGCGCGCGGTCCAGAAGCTCAAGGATAATCTCTCCCGCCAAGGCGCCAAGATTATCCACTACAAGATCGCGGATGTGCACTCTTCCGGGCACGCCAACCGCGACGAGACGGCTTGGATCCACCGCCAGATCCATCCCAAATTCTTCATGCCCGTCCACGGCTACCACTACATGTTGCGCGTCCACGCCGAGATCGCCAAGGAGGCCAATGGTCTCACTGATGCCGATGTGGTCATTCCGGACAACAGCTCTGTCATCGAGATCCAGAACGGCGGCACCAAGATCGTCAAACTCAAGGAAAAGGCTCCTTCCGGTTTGGTCCTGGTGGATGGTTTCTCTGTCGGAGATGTCCAGGAAGTCGTCATTCGCGATCGCCAAGCTCTAGCCCAGGATGGCATCTTCATCATCTTTGGTATCGTGAACGCGCATACCGGTAAGCTCAAGAAGTCGCCTGATATTATTTCCCGTGGCTTCGTCTATCTGCGTGAATCACAGGAACTCTTGCACGGTGTCCGTCTGGTCATCAAGGATGCCATCGAACGCTCAACTCGCGGTCAGAACCCAATCAATGTCGACTATGTCAAAGACAATGTGACTGACACGGTTTCCAAATACTTGATGCAGGAGACCGCCAAGCGCCCCATGGTTATTCCCGTGATCCTGACCATCTAAAACCGCCAACCAAAGTGCGCTATAATGAACTGGTGTCCCAATCGCCTTTTTCCATTAAACAACGCTTCTTGAGGGTTTTTGCGCTTGGTCTTGGCGGCTTGATCGTAACCTTAGCGTTCGTACTTACACCATCCTCGTCAGCCTTGGCCCAAGCCACTCTCACGCCGGCCCAAAGAGCCCAACTGCAACAGGAACTCCAGCAGGTAGAAGCCGAACAAGCCCAGGCCCAAGCTCAGCTTGATCAGGCTCAGGCCAAGAGCGCTTCTCTGTCTCGCGATATTGCCGTCTTGGCCGCCCGGATCAAAACCGCCGAGCTCAATATCCGCGCCAAAAACCTGCTCATCCAGACCCTCGGCGACAACATTGTCGATAAGCAAAAACACATCAATGATCTGGAAGCGCAGATCACCGCCGGCAAACAAACTCTGGCTGATCTTTTGCGCCGGACCAATGAGCTAGACAGTTACTCCCTGCCTTCGGTACTCCTGTCACAATCGACCATTTCCGGTTTTTTCAGCGATCTGGACAATTTCCAGGCTGTCCAGCAAGGTCTCGAAGATACTTTCAATCAGCTGCGCAGTGACGAAGCTTCGACTAGCGCCGAGAAGGATGCTCTGACTGCCCGGCAAAACGCCGAGATGGACGCTCGTCACGAGATCGTCGTGGAGCAGGCCAATATCCAGGCCGACCAGACTCAGCAGAAGCAGCTGCTCTCGATCAGCAAAGGCAATGAGTATGCCTATCAGACGATCGTCGCCGAGAAACAGACCCGGGCCGCTCAGATCCGCTCTGAACTCTTCGCTCTAAACGGCGCTCAAGCTATCCCTTTTGGTGATGCTCTCACCTATGCCAAGACGGTAGAGCAAGCCACCGGTGTTCAGCCGTCTTTCCTGCTGGCCATCCTGAAACAGGAAACAAATATTGGCGGTAATGTGGGTACTTGCTACCTGACGAACCCTTCTGACGGTTCCGGTATCAATGCCAAGAACGGTTCGGTGGTCTCCGGCGTCATGAAGCCTTCACGCGATGTCCAACCCTTCCTAGCGATCACCGCTTCGCTCGGTCTGGACTACCACACCATGCCGGTTTCCTGTCCGCAGTCGATCGGCTACGGCGGCGGCATGGGCCCGGCCCAATTCATCGCTTCCACCTGGATGCTCTTCAAGGATCGCGTGGCCCAAGCCCTCGGCAGCAGCTTGACTCCCAATCCTTGGAAGCCGCTGGATGCCTTCATGGCGGCCGGACTTTATCTATCTGACCTGGGAGCCAATTCCACCAGCTACACCTCACAGCGCACGGCTGCTTGCCGTTATTATTCGGGACAAAATTGCTATCGCTACAATTATTACGGCCAATTGGTAGCCAAT
>JAJXVL010000041.1 GCA_021782175.1 bacterium | reverse complement strand
TTCTTGCTCAGTACCCCCCTGTGAGATAATTGAAAATATGAAAACAGCTCGGGCATTCACCCTGATCGAGCTTCTCGTCGTTATTTCTATCATTGGTCTCCTCGCCAGTGTGATTCTCGTCTCTCTGAATAGTGCGCGAGACAAGGCTCGTTTGGCTTCGGCTCAAGAATTTGCCGCCAACATGTATCACGCTATGGGAGTAAATTCTGTTTTACTACTCAATTTCGAAGAAGGTAGTGGTACTACCGTCAACGATACTTCCATGTTGGGCAACAACAATGGTACGACGCTGACTTCTGGCACCACCTGGTCTACAGATACCTATAGTTCTGGATCGAAATACTCTTTGTATTTGGATGGTAGTTCTGGTTTATCATTTGCACGTAGTCTAGGCATAGCCAATACCAACTTCACCATGGCTATGTGGGTCAAAACGACCAGCACCGGCGGGCAAATGTATGTTTTGTCCAATGATTGGGGCGGCAATGGTTATCGTTTCGGTTTGGGTGGTGGCTCCATTGCTTTCTTGATTGGTAATGGACCAGCCAACGGTTGGACTGAAACTCAGTGCGGTCCGGCGACGATAGCTGACGGTAAATGGCATTATATTGCCGGAGTTTTTGATCGCACCAATAGCTTGGTCACTTGCTATCTGGACGGCAATTCAGTAGCTACTGTTGCCATCCAATACTATCCGAACATGGGTGATGTGCCGCCGGGTATCAACACTTATTGCTGTACACATTATGTCGGCAACCTTGATGATGTCGTAGTCTACAATCAAAATCTCTCCGGCGTGAGTATCCGCAACCTTTACGACAAAGAGAAAACCAAGTATTTGGCTTTACGCTGAGCAATATCCTACAGGGAGTTTTGGCTGGGTTAGCGTTCTGCCAGGAAGCTGGCGGTTTTTTCTAGAGCGTACATCTTTTGAACTTCGGCCACACCAAAGGCCTTGCCATATATGCGGACATTATCAATTTCGCCATTGAAATAGAAACCTCGACCTCCACCAATGACAAGAGGCTGACTCTGGATTTGGATGCCATTTGAATAACCGCTAGTAGTTACTAGTTTGCCATCTTCATAAATAGAAATGGACGAATCAGATGAATTGGCTACGGCCACAATCTGTATCCATTTGTTGAAATCTTTGCTGTTGGTGCCCACAGCAGCTTCAGAAAATGACCCGCCACCGGTATTGGAAACATAGAAAAGAAAACTCAGTCCTGGTGCCACACACAACACATAAGAATCATCGTACCAGCCATTATTGCAAGTGCCTTTTGAAACTATATCCTGGTACACATCTGGGGTATTCATTTTGACCAACAGAGAAATAGTCACATCTGACGAATTACTTAGTGAGGGACTGTCAGGCACAGTAACATAATTACTAGTCCCGTTAAATTGGAGGGCACAACCAACTCCGCTAGGCGTATCAGTTGTCCATACTGGCAAAGGAGTACCCGAAAGAATACCGTCGTTACCGTTACCTGAAGTGTCATGTGCCACTGATCCGGAACATTCATCAAAAGTCCAAATACCCAATGGATCATACCCCTCTGAATGATAAACGGTGGCCTCAAACTCTTGGTCTGCAGCAATCCTGGCTTTGTCACGCGCACTGTTCAGGGACACCAATACAATCGAAGCCAAAAGACCAATGATAGAAATAACGACGAGAAGCTCGATCAGGGTGAAGGCTTTGTTCTTGAACCTGAGCATAGATGAACAGGACTAATCTTGATCTTCTGTCTTGGGTCGCATCAGCGGGAAAAGCTGGGTCTCGCGCAAAGGCTTGCCCGAGAGAGTCGAGAAGAGTCGGTCACCGAAACCGAAACCGCAAGTCGGCGGCATGCCATGTTCGAGCATTTCCACAAATTCCCAGTCCGGCATCATGGCTTCCTCATCACCACCCTGGAGCAATTTGTTCTGCTCTTCGAAGCGGCGGCGCTGATCGATCGGATCATTCAACTCTGAATAACCTTTGCCGATCTCACTGCCGGCAATAATCGGTTGGAACATCTGGACGGTTTGGGTACCGGGTCGCAACTTGGCTAGCGGAGCCACTAGCGTCGGATGATTGATCAGGAAGGCCGGGCCGGCGATCTGGCGGCGGCAATATTTCCATAGCGAATCAATCAAACGCTCTTTGTTATCACCATCGAAGGTAACATTCAATTCTTTGAGTTTGTTTTGCATCTCTTTTTCTGTAGCCTGCATGATATCGAGACCGGTCTGACGCTTGATCTCCTCGGTATAGTCGATTTCCGGCCAATCCGCCGCCAAGTCGAAGGCGTGTCCGCGTACTTCGAACTTGGTCGTACCCCAGACTTCCCTAGCCAGGGTGCGGTAGAGCTCCTGGACCAACTTCATGCCGTCACGATAATCAGCGTAACCCCAATAGAACTCCAGATTCGTAAACTCCTGAGCGTGTTCTGGGCTGGTGCCTTCATTGCGATAAGCGCGGCCAATTTCAAAAGTTTTGCCGAAACCGCCGGCCATCAAGCGTTTCTGCCAAAGCTCACCGACCGAAATACGCAAATACACATCCATATCAAAGTCGTTGTGATGCGTGATGAAAGGTCGCGCTTCGGCACCGCCAGTCGTCACCTCTAGTGTCGGCGTCTCTACCTCGAGGAAACCACGATCCTTGAAAAACTTCCTAGTGACATCCCAAAACTTGGTTTTGCGGCGGAAAAGTTCACGCCATTCTGGCGACATGATGAAATCGAGATATCGTTTGCGTAGGCGTTCATCCGGATCAACCAGACCGTGCCATTTCTCCGGCAAAGGCAAGAGTGATTTGGCGGCCATAGTCCATGACTGCATCAAGATGCTTTCTTCGCCTTTATTGGTCTTGAAGAAAGTACCCGTCACGCTCAGAATATCGCCAATATCCACGGCCTTGGTGAGCAGTTCGAAGAGGGCCGGTGCCAAGGTGTCTTTCTTGACCACAGCCTGGAAGGTAGCCTGACCATCATCCAGGACCAAGAAGAGAATAGCTCCCTGACCGCGAATCGCCATAACCCGACCGACTACAGAATAAGTCCGGCCACTCTCAGCAATTTCGGCAAAATTTTTCCGGGCATCAGCGAGGCAAGAATCTCGCGGCACCTTGGCCGGATAGGCCTCCATGCCGGCTTGCGTCAAAAGCGCCAGTTTGTTGAGGCGGGTTTGTTTGAGTTCTTCGAGAGAAGCCATGTGGCAGAAGTGAACGAGTAAAAAACGAAAAAGGACAAGCTACTTGATAGCCGCAATAATGTAAGCCGTCTGACCTTTTGGAGTGGTTACCAGAATCTTGTCACCCTGACGATGACCCAAGAGAGCCGAACCGAGCGGTGAGAGATTGGAGACCTTGCCACTCGTGGTATCGGCTTCTTCGGAACCGACAATCGTGAGGATCATAGACTTGTTATCACCATCTTTCTCCACGCGTACCGTCGAACCAATCGTGACTATTTCGGAAGAGCCGCTATCAGCAATCACCGCGGTCTTGAGTAGCTTCTCCAGACGGACA
>JAJXVL010000007.1 GCA_021782175.1 bacterium | reverse complement strand
CCACCATTAAACCTGAATGGCGTCAGGAGATCCCAAAACCGTGTATAACCAGCAATCGCCATTCTAGTCTGGACTTGCTAAAATAAGCCTAATGTATAGACAGTTTCTGAAAATTTTTTCTCTGACCTCGATATTTATCTTGGCTGCAAGCTTGAGTGTTCAGGCTCAAGGTCTGCCCATGGCGGTTGTTGGTTTGGACCTGACAGCTTCGACCAACAATCCCATTCCGGGCCAGTCAGTCACTATTACCGCCCAAAGTTTCAGTATTGATATCAACAGTGCCAAGGTCGTCTGGTCAATTGGCTCGAAAATCATTGGCAGTGGTATTGGCTTGACCAAGATGGTTGTAACAGCTCCTGCTCTGGGTCAAAAAAAGACCGTAGATGTTGTGGCTGCCGATTCCAACGGTCTAAGTGTCAGCAACTCTATTACCCTGGGTTCCGGCAGTGTCGATCTGATCGTCGAAAACGATGGCTATGTACCGCCATTTTTCCTCGGCAAAACACCAGTTGTCTATCAGAACAGCATCAAGATTGTTGCTATGCCTCATCTGGCTGATGCCAGCGGGCAAGAATACAATCCGGCAAATCTAGTCTACAAATGGTCCAGAAACAACTCTGTTCTGGCTGATCAATCAGGCTACGATCGACAGTCGATCACTATCCAGGGTGGTCTCGTACCCAGGGATTTCCTGATGTCTGTGACAGTGTCTACGAGGGATGGTAGCGGCCAAGCCCAAGGTATCATCCCGATATCATTTTCTTCACCACAAATCGTCTTTTATCGTAATGATCCTCTGTATGGCCCGATGTTCAACTCGGCGATGGGAGATAAAATTATTTTGGGGTCTCAAAAGGAGCTTTCGGCTTTGGCAGTGCCTTATGGTTTCAACCTGCCAAACAGTGGTATTGGAGGGCTCAATCTGTCATGGCTCATCAACAATATTCTGCACAACGAGCTTTCACAAAGTGGGGAAGTGACCTTGAGAGCACCTGCGGACACTGGTGGTTCATCTAATATCAGTTTGCAGATCGAATCTCCGCTGGATATCTTACAAAGAGCCAATGCTGGTTTCACCGTCTCATGGGCCAAGAATAGTAATGGCAACACATCTGCCGCTTCATTCCAATAAAATTATGCCTAAGACATCCTTCCAAAAATCAATTGTAACCTACACTTTGACTTTCTTGATCTTGGGTTTGTTTGTTTCAGGACCGTTCGTCGTCATGGCACAGGTAAACTCCCCGGCAAACCCTTCTAGTAACAGCTCGGCTAACTACACTCCACTCTCACCATTACCGTGTGTGCCTGCAAACGGGGTAACTTGCCCCAATGGTACTTCTGCTCCAACAACGATCAATTTCCAGAACTATGTGCAATCTTTCATAAATATTGTCATCGCCCTAGCGGCCGCGGCAGCTGTCTTCATGATAGTACTTGGTGGATTCCAGTATATGACCACCGACTCTTGGAACAAAAAAAGTGATGGTTTGGAGAGGGCTCGTAACGCTCTACTTGGCCTGCTGTTGGTATTGTGTTCATACATAATTCTGCGCACAATTGATCCTCGATTAGTAACCATTCCGAGCGGATTAGTAGAAAAAATCAAAACCGCCACCGAACAAAATGATTCACTTTCAGCATATCTGAGCGTTCTTGATAGCACTACTACAGCTTTTGATCCCCAACAACAAGCTATTAATAATAATATTGTTAACGGTTTTAAAGACCTTTCTGCAACCAATTCACAGTTAAACCAAATAAACGATCAGATTAGAACCGCGGTGGGTGATAATTCTTTGACGTCAGATCAGATAGACTCTATTTGCAAAGACCCCACATCATACACAACAGAGGTGATAAGCGCCTGTATTATAAGAGGTACCTTGCAAAGTAGTGCCTTATCAACTCAAAGCAATATAACTAGCAATCAAATAGAGCAGGTACTCCTCGACAAAATCCGCTCGCACAATTGCACTGTTGGTGGTGACGCTTCTTGCTATGACGGTATAAACCAAGAAATTGCTACTCAAACTGCTCAATTACTGGCTAAATATGGATCTTCTCTGCAAGCAGACCAAATACAAAGTATTCGTGGTTTTGCCGCATACACACAGCAAAGTAACACCATAAACCAGGCTGCGGCTACGGTAAACAATCTTTACAAAGAAATGTTAACACCTTCAGCGACCAGCATAGCCCTGAGTCAGGCGCCGGGATCTACAATTGTGTCTGGTGGAACATCAACACTTACAGGGGCGTCGGCACAAAAAATAGAACAGGCAAAAACTACCGCTATCAATACCATCAACCAGGCCGTGACCCAATACGCCTCATATGCTACGGCAGATCCCACTATGCTACAAAATCTCAAAGACCAAGCTCAAAGCTTGATTGCTGCCATAAATAAACTAAACAAGTGACCACATGAACAAAAAAACCTTTATCTATCTTGCGTCCTTATTTATTGTCTTGGGTATAGCCGGCTTGCTCTATTGGTATTTCTTCATGAATGCACCGGCTACAACCAATCAAGGGCAGGGTACTACCGAGACGGGCGGCTTCCAGCCATTTGGTCGAACAGGTGGTGGATCCGGCACTGCTTCAACGACCGGAAGTATGAACCAGCCAGACCTGACCAACTGGACACCTGGGTCACCGTTTCATCTGCCGACTCTACGCCTGTTGAGCAGCACACCTGTGGGTGGCTATGGGGTCATGGACAATGCTTCTACCACCGTCGTACGCTGGGTGGACCGTGGTCGGGGTAATGTCTATGAGGCCACTTACGACTCACCCCTCATCAATACATTGTCCAACACGATTGTGCCGCGAATCTATGCCAGTGCTTGGAATGCTGACCTAACCTCTTTTATTGCCTCTCTCTTCCAGAGTGGCGATACCGAACCGTCGACAGTCTTCGCCAGTTTGAATAGCCAAGCCACCTCCTCTGATGCTTCGGTAACACCCTACGAATTGCGTGGCAAGAACCTGCCCAATAATGTCATCACTTATGCCGTATCGCCCAAGAGAGACCGCTTGTTCATGCTAACGACTGATACTAACGGCAATGGTGTAGGATATATTTCCAATCTTGATGGCTCAAAAACAGTGGTCCTGTTCTCAACCCCTCTGACCCAAGTAAATGTCTCCTGGCCGACGGACAATGCCATTCTCGTGGTTACAAAAGGTATTGCTTCGGAAAACGGTTTTGCCTACCTTGTAAATGCCAAAACTGGCCTCTGGAATAGGATCTTGGGGCCCTTGCCGGGGCTTAGTGCTACGATCAGTCATGATGGTAAATACGCCTTCCTGTCAGCCAGCGCCGAGGGTGGGGGAGTTCTCTCTGCTATTTATTCCTTGTCAGCCGGGACATCCACCGATGCTGTTATCAAGACCTTGGCTGACAAATGTGCCTGGGGAAATTACCAGAAGGATACTATTTATTGTGCTGTACCGGCCGGTCAAACGACCAGCACTTACCCTGATGATTGGTACACCGGCAAATCATCAGGTATAGATAAGATTTGGCAGGTTGATGCCCCGACTGGCCGGGTAACCCTCGTGACATCGCTCGTTGACCACGCTGACCGTATCATTGATGCCTTCAATTTGTCTCTGGATGCCAAAGATCACTATCTATTCTTCATGAACAAGAACGACTTGTCACTCTGGTCCCTGGATCTGAGCGCTTCTGGTAATAACTAAGCAATAATCTGTTTGGGTAAGTGCTTCTTGCGAATATAGAGCTCTTGGAGGAAGGTCATGAGCGAGCTGGTCATCCAGTAAACCGCAATGATTGATGAGGCCTCAGGAAAACGAACCGGAATAAGCCAGTAGATCGAAACAAAGGCCAAAACCGGCATCAAATATTTCATTTGATTGTTCATGGAGTTGGCTAACTGGGTTGATTTGTCGGCGTTTACGTCTTTTGATTGTTTCTTGGCTTGAGAAACGGCCAGGGAAAATTGCAACTGCAAAAACTGCACTATACCGGTGGCAATGGCCAGAACCAAACTAGGCTTGGTCAGATCAACCAAACCGAGGAAGTTGGTATGCAAAACCGGAACATTCACGAAACTGTACAACAAACTACTCTGAACCGTAGGAATAATCTTGTAAAAAACTTGGATGAGAGCGAAGAGGATCGGCAGTTGAATAATCATGAGCAGAACACCGGCAAAAGGCTTGATCTGATGACTCTTGTAAAGCTCCATGATCTTGGCGGCTTGTACTTGGCGATCGTTGGCATACTGCTTCTTGATTTTGTTGGCTTCGGGCTCTATGGCCTTCATGCGTACTTGAGTCAACAGGGCCGACCGGGAAAGAGGGAAGAGGACTACCTTGACCAGGGCAGTGAAAATAATTACCGCCAGACCAATATCAATCCAGGGCAAAATATCCATGAGGCCGATCAGGCCATTGTAGAGCGGTCGAAAGATTAGTTCGTTATACATATATTATTTGTTGTCGGTTAATACTAGCGCATTAAGCCGGCTTTCACAAAAACCTCCTTGAGAGCTTGAGTTATTTCGGTGAACTGGGCTGTAATTACAGGATTTTTGGCAAAAATTATTATTGATACTTTTTGGGGCAAACCTTCATAAAGCGACCTAACAGCTTCGTATATTTGTCTTCGAGCTTTGTTTCTGCGCACCGCTGTACGGAAAATCTTCTGCGGAGCGACGGCGGCCAAGCGTGGTAATTGCTTTTTCTCTTCATAAACGAAACGCAAAACAAAAAAGGGGGAGTGAACAACCCTCCCTTTTTCTAGGACTTGATTGAATTGTCTGGTAGAAAACCTGGCCGACCGCTTGAACATAGGTCGATTATATCTCTACCCGGACTAGACAGCTACCCGCTTTCGTCCCTTGGCGCGACGGCGAGCAATGGCCTTGCGACCACCAGGGGTTTTCATTCTGACACGAAAACCGTGTGATTTGGCACGCTTGCGCTTTTTTGGTTGGTAAGTAAAAGACATGATGGAGCAGTATGACACGACTCATCCATAAATTCAAGTGACTAACACTATCCACAACTTATCAACATGTTTTTTCCCTCTCCACAAGTTTGCATATTTATAAACAGGTATATACTAAGGCCGTTATACCCCTATGAACGACTTCTCAAAGATGTGGCAAACGGCTTTGATTGAGATCGAGACGGCAGTCTCGCAAGCGAACTTTTCCACTTGGTTCAAAGAAACAGCCATTATCAAGGAACAAGACGGTACGGTCTATCTGGGAGTACCCAACTCCTTTACTCAGGAATGGCTCCAAAAAAAGTTCCACAACGCTATTTTGCGCATTTTGCGCCAAATGGATGAGAGGGTTCGTGCTCTCGAATATGTCATAACCAAGGAGGAGGCTGGAAATCCCCAAGCAAAGAAAGTTTCTGCACCCACACCGACCATGGCCATACCTTTGCAAGATTTCTACATCAGCAAAGAGGACAATTTGAACCCTCGCTACACCTTCGAGACATTCATTGTTGGTCCGTTCAACGAACTGGCTCACGCGGCCTCACAAACTGTAGTCAAAACGCCTGGTCAAACTTACAATCCTCTGTTTATTTATGGAGAAACCGGCCGCGGCAAAACCCATCTGATCCAAGCTGTGGGCAATCGCATCAAGGCTCTATATCCGAACAAAAAAGTCTTTTATCTGACTTCGGAACGTTTCGGAAATGAACTCTTGACGGCTCTCCAAGAGGGAAAAGCTCAACAATTCAAGGATAAATACCGTGGTTACGATGTCTTGATTATGGATGATGTGCAGTTCTTCTCCGGCAAAGAAAAGTTTCAGGAAGAATTCTTCCATTTGTTCAACCTTTTCCGCGACAGTGGCAGACAATTGGTATTTTCCTCAGATAAACATCCCAACACCCTACCAGGACTGGAGGAACGCCTGCGTGGCCGCTTCAATGCCGGAATGGTTCTGGACATTCCTGAGCCAGACCATGAGTCTAGAATGTATATAGTTAGAGCCAAATGTGCGGCTTATAACATCACTCTCTCGCCAGAAGCCGTGGACTTCATTTCTTCAGCCATCAAAGATAACATCCGTGAAATCGAAGGGGTGGTAAATATTATCGCTTGCCAAAGCCAATTCAAAAGCCGTGAACTTAATCTGAACGAAATCAGAAACATTCTCAAAAATAACACCAAACCCAAGAAACTTTTGTCTGTAAAAGAGGTTGTTAAGGTGGTTTCTGACTTCTATAATCTCAGTGAAGACACTATTTACAACAAAACTCGCCGCAAAGAGGTGGTTAGACCTCGCCAGGTGGTCATGTACTTGCTTCGTGAAGACTTCAATGTGTCCTTTCCTTCGATTGGTGAAAAACTAGGGGGTAGGGATCATACAACCGTCATTCACTCTTATAACAAAGTCAAAGAAGAAATCAAAGAAGACACCTTACTGTCTCAGGAAATAAATCAGATTCGCTCTATGTTGTGATTAACTCTGTGGAATACTTGGGGATTGGTTGTTTTTGGAGTACGGTCAACTGTGGGGTAAAATGTTCATGAATAAGTAGGGGTTGAAAAGTTGTCCTTACTTATGATTTTTTTTCAACAGTTAGAAAAAAAATATTTTTCAAAAAAGCCCCAAGAATAAAACTTTTTTGGAATACCCACATATCCACAAGACTAATGATAATAATAAATATTTATATATAAATTAAATACTAATTACCATGAAGTGCGAAATATCTTTGGAAAAATTGAAACAAGCTGTAACTTTAACCGAGAAAACTGCTGGTAAGAAAACTAGCTTGCCGGTCTTGTCATGTATCTTGATTGAAATAAACAAGAAAACCGCCATTTTCAAATCAACCAACCTGGATGTTGGTATTGAAGTAGAAATACCAGTAAAAACCAACGAAGAGGGGATTTTCGCTGTACCAGCCCACACTCTCTCATTGTTTTTGTCCCAAGTGGAAAACCGCGAACAGATCGTTAGTCTCGACTCTGTTTCCGGAAATTTGAATATTGTGGTCGGTAAGTCAAAAGGTGTTATCAAAACCTTACCCCCAGAAGATTTTCCGGCCATTCCGGTCGTAACTGACGGTCAAACAGCCGAAATTCCTACAGATAAGCTGGTTAAGGGTTTGAAAGCCGTTGGGTATAGTGCGGCGGTTTCTAACGTCAAACCAGAACTTGGTAGTATTTATATTTATCACGAGGCTGATACGACCGTTCTAGCCGCCACAGACTCCTTCCGTTTGGCTGAAAAGAAAATCATTTTACCCAAAACAGCTGTTTTTGAAGATTTACTTATTCCATTCAAAAATAGTCTGGAAATTGCTAGGGTTTTGGAATCAGTCGGAGCAAATGCTTTGATGAAGGCCAACAAAAACCTAGTCTCTTTTGAAGTTGGGGGTGTGCGTATTACTTCACGCATCATCAATGGGGTTTTTCCTGACTACAAACAGATCATTCCAAAAAGTTTTTTGACTGAAGCTGTGGTACTCAAACAAGATCTGATCAATGCTTTGAAGGTGGGTACTGTCTTCTCGGATAGTTTCAACCAAGTACGCTTGAGTATTGACCCAAAGAAGAAAGTTTTTGCAATAGATACCAAAAACGCCGATGTAGGTGAGAACCATTCCGAAATAGATGCCGCCATTACCGGTGAAGAAGTCGAGGTTAGCTTCAATGCCAAGTATATTTCCGACAGTTTCCAGTCGATCGAGGCCGACAGTTTGTCCCTACAATTCAACGGTCGTAACAAACCAATGGTTATTAGACCGGTTTCTGGTGATCAGACCTTCATGTATCTGGTGATGCCAATGAATCGCTAAAAACATGAAAGGTATCAGCGAATTTTTTGGCCGGATGCACGGCAAATTTGCCCAAGAAATCGCCCTTAGATCGTCCATACAGAGAATTATCCTGGAACAAACGAAAGTGGAAGTGCCGATTGATAAAATATCCTTCGTTGGTCAGGAAATGATTCTGAAAAATCTAGATCAGACCGCCAAATCAGCCATCTTCACCAAACAAACAGGTTTGTTGAAGGTTTTTTCCACAAACATCTCCAACCGGGTTATTGTCAATATTAGATTTGGTTGAGTATCTTCAAACAGATACAGCAACTATTGATTGTTGTTGATTGTAACGGTGGTACTGGCTTGAGCTGTGTCAAAAACACTGTCATACAAGGTAACTGATAGGGTGTTGATTGGATTGATCAGACCAACATCTGAAGGGGCAAAAGAGAACGATAGAGGATTGTTACGAGCAGTCATGACATATTTACCGTTCCAATAAACCTCGGTTTTTTGTGGCGGGAACTTACCGGTGGCGTGTAGGTTGACTGTGAGTAGTTGATTGGCTGAGACTTGTGAACCATTGATCGGAGAAATAATAGAGACTGATGGGAAGTTCGCAGGAATATGAATATCATCAACAGCTTGGGGCACGATTGGACTACTAGTGGCTTGGAAATTGGGATGGCTAGCCTCCCAAGTCTTGAGCCATTGACCAACAGCATATTCCCAATAAGGAAATTGTGGGTCCCGGGTCGGATCAGTTGGAGCGGGGCCGCGAGGATCATCCTTGTTCACCCAATAGAGGATGGAATGTACATTGGGGAAGACAACCTCTTGGCGGGTCTCCGGGGGTGTGTATTGAGTAGCTACTTTGCCAGAAATCGTGTCCTTCCAATAGGAAACACCGCCCTGCCAAATACCACGCAAAACAGGTTTGCCGTCGGTAAGTGGTGCTGGCGGCGGTACGAAGTTCTCTGGAGGGAAGTTCTTGGCGACTTGTGATACAAAAGCTCCCCACAAAGGTGAAATGATCAAACTAGAGATGTTGTGTTGCATCGGTGTATCATCGTTGTTGCCGGCCCAGGCTCCTACCACCAGATTGGGGGTATACCCCAAGGTCCAAACATCACGAAAGTCATTGGTGGTACCAGTTTTGATAGCTACTTCTCGACCAACACTGTCAGCAATCGGTTTCAAACTGTTCATGCGAACACTGTTGTCTGACAGAATATCCGAAATTTGTCGAGCTGACTCCGCCGTAATAACCCGTTTGGGATTCAAAGAAGCCTTTTCGAGAATGTTACCGTTGGCATCATCGACTTCCAAAACTGCTCTATAAGGGTTTCTAACCCCGTCATTGGCAAAGACACCGTAGGCGCTGGTCAAATCAAGCAGGCTGACCTCACAGCCCCCCAGAACCAGGGTCAGGCCACAACTGCTAGGGTCAGTAATATTCAAACCCATATCCTCAGCAGTTTTGATAGCGTTGGGAATGCCGGCCAAATACAGAGCTTCCACAGCTGGCAAGTTTCTGGATTGAGCCAGAGCGAAGCGAATACTCATAGGTCCTTCGAAGTTGTTGTCGTATTCGCCAGGGGAATAACAAACCTTCGATGGATCGTCGGTGGGGTTTTTGGGTGTACCGTCGGGATTACAATAAGTCGAAAACTCCGTTTTGATATCAAACAGGACTGTTTCTGGCGTATAACCCTTCTCAAAATCAGTGGCATACACAAAAGGCTTGAAGGTTGAGCCGGGCTGTCTCCTGGCCAGAGCAATATTGTAGTTGCCGTCGATGGAGTTATCGAAGTAGTCTTTTGATCCAATCATCGTCAAAATATCTCCAGTTTGAGGATCTATAGCCACCATAGCGGTGTTGCTGGCATTGAAAGTTGAAGCCAGGGAAGGGCCGAAGCGTTTGACGACATCCTCGGCTTTTTGTTGCATGTCATAGTCTAGGGTGGTGATGACGCGCAAGCCGCCATTATCTACCATATCCTCACCGTATTTGCTGACTAGATAGTCTTTTACGAACATGACGAAGTGCGGAGCTCTAATACCCGAAGAATTCCTAGAGAGAAACTGTACCTTTTCCGCCAAGGCCGACTGATATTCAGTATTGCTAATGAAGCCCAAATCCTTCATGCGCGACAAAACCAGCTTCTGTCTATTGGCGAGAGCATCCAGGTGGGTACCATACGGCGAATAATAGGTCGGGGCTTGGGGAATAGCGGCCAAATAAGCAGCTTCGGCCAGAGTATCATCCTTGGCCGGATGTCCGAAGAATTCCTGGCTAGCCTCCTCGACACCAAAGACAGTACCGCCATAGGAAGTTTCGTTCAAATAAGTTTTCAGAATGTCATCCTTGCTCATTACGCGAGTAAGCTTCACTGCCAAGACGAGCTCCTTGATTTTCCTGGTAATGGTCTTGTTGGTTGTGAGCAAACTGTTCTTGACCACTTGTTGGGTGATAGTGGATGCTCCCTGGTCATAGCCCCCAGAAACGATATCCGTCAAAAAAGCGCGGAGGATCGAGAGAGGTTCGATACCCATATTGTGATAGAAATTGGAATCCTCGATGGCGATTGTGGCTTCCGGAATATAAGGAGACATCTCCGAGAGAGTGATCACGGTTCTTTTGACATCGGCACCCGTGTCATAGAGCAAGACTGTGCCAGTCCGGTCATAAATCTTGGTTGATTCCGTGACTTTGCGGCTTTCGAAAGCGGTCACATCTGGGATGTCTAGAGAACTGACCCACAAGGCAAAGAAGCCTGTGCCAATCAGGATAATTGAAAGAATGACAGCAATAACCGCTCGGACCCTATGTGATCTTTTGTGATTATGTCCCGAGCGGTGTTTTTTTGTCATTTAATATTTATTTTTCCCACTTGTCGCCAAAAGGATCGATTTCTTCATCATCCAAAGAGGCTTCAGAATCGTCGGAGTCCTCGGTGGTATCTTCTACTTCGAATTCTTCCAATTCATCCATCTTCTCACCGACCACAGGCACGGTGTCATCATCGAAGTCTACCACTTTCTTGGTTGGAGAAAGAGGCTCAGTTAATAATTCCTCAGCTTCGTTCGCGTCTACTGGGGGCTTGCTCGCTGCAATCGAGGTCTTTTTTGGGGCTTGGTTTTTCGAAGGGGACATGATTATTTAAGATATTAAAATCTAAGCCCCTATTTTGTATCAAGCGTCTGAAGCTTTTGCAATGGCCTATTGTTGGGGATAATTCTACTCGCCACAAAATAGTTAGAGACGGTGTCTGGCGCTTTGGGTTAGAGCTACGGCCACAGCGTCGTATTCATCGTCCAAGGCCTTTTGCGGAGGGTTGTCTATGAGTAAATGGATCATTTTGGCCACGCGTAATTTGTCACTGGAACCGTCTCCGGTAACAGTCAATTTTATTTCCATGGGCCCGTATTCAAATACGGGTACTTGGCGACGGATGGCTTCATAAATAATAATGCCGCGGGCTTCAGCCACACGCATGGCCGTCTTTTGATTCTTGGTAATGAACAGTGTTTCTAGGGCCAGAGAAGCCGGTTGGTATTCGTCCAGAATTGCGGCTACCGCCCGACCAATCGTCAGCAAACGAGTATAGATATCTTCTTTCGGTGAAGTTTGAATACAATCCGAGTACAAGAGCCGTTCCTTTTTGGTTTGGCGGGTGCGTTCGATGACGGCAATACCTAGACGATCATACCCTGGATCAATACCCACAATGCGGTCAGTAGGATTATTCGGCATTGGTGAAAACTTCCTGGACCTCATCATTGGCTTCCAGGGCTTCGATCAAAGTAGAGAGTTTCTCGATGTCGGCTTCCTCCAAGGGAACGGTGGTTGTCGGATTCCAAATATTACCCTGTTTCTCAAAAGCCCAGGAAGCACTACCGGGGGCGGCCAGAGCGATGTCTTGCACAGCCAAAATATGTTTGATTTCCTGAGCCGCCTTGTTGCGGTTCTCTGTCAAAGCCTCGATCAATATGGCTACGCCACCCGGGCCATAAGCCTCGTAAATGATTGATTCCATGGCCGCGCTGTTGTCGGTAGTAGCTTTCTTGATGGCCCGGTCAATCGTATCGTTGGGCATGTTTTCTTCGCGGGCTTTGGCGATAGCCGCGGCCAGCCCTGGAGCCGAGGTATTGCCGCCGGATTTCTTGGCCTCGACACTTATCAAACGCACTAGTTTGGTATAAATCTTACTTTTTTGGGCGTCGTTCTTGGCCTTGAGATGTTTGATCTTGGAAAATTTGTTGTGTCCTGACATGGCGCCATTTTACAGTGCTAGGGCCCAAATGAAAAGCCGACAAAATTATAGAAATGACCCGAGATCCTCCGGTGACTATAGAAGTTTGGCTGAACCCTTGAGACCAAGATGAGCATAAGCCTTGTCTGTAGCTAGGCGGCCTCGCGGTGTGCGCTCCAAGAGACCCAGCTGGATCAGATAGGGTTCATAAACTTCCTCAATGGTAGCTTGTTCCTCAGAGAGGGCCGCCGCAATCGTAGACAGTCCGACTGGTCCGCCGCCAAACTTGTTGATCATAGTAGTGAGAATATCTCGGTCGGCTCTGGTCAAACCAAGCTCGTCTACACCGAGGAGAGCCAGGGCTTTCTCGACAGATGCGCTAGAAAGGGAAGTCTTGTTGATCTGAGCAAAATCGCGACAGCGCTTGAGGTGATAGTTGGCGGTACGAGGTGTGAAGCGAGAGCGTTTGGCGATCTCGGTCACCGCTCCCGGCTCGATATCTACTCCGAGGAGTTTGGCGGAGCGCTCAATGATCTTGGCGATTTCGGCATCGGTATAGAACTCTAGTTTGAAGACACCACCAGAGAAACGCGAACGCAAAGGGGCTGAAATCATGGCAATCCTGGTGGTGGCGGCAATCAGAGTGAAGGGGGGCAAGTCTAGTTGGATAGTTCTTGCTGATGGTCCTTTGCCTATGATAATATCCAAGGTCCCTGACTCCATGGCCGGATAAAGCACTTCCTCGATGGCTTTGTTCAAGCGATGGATCTCATCGATGAAGAGAATATCGCCAGCCGAAAGGTTGGTCAGAATTGCGGCCAAATCGCCAACCTTGAGGATGGCGGGTCCAGAAGTGGCTTTGACTTGAGCGCCTGTTTCTCGAGCGATGAGATGAGCCAGGGTAGTCTTGCCCAAACCAGGTGGGCCGTAGAAAAGCAGGTGTTCCGGTGGGTGGGAGCGCTCTTTGGCGGCCGTAAGCAGAATATGCAGGTTGGCTTTGACAGCCTCCTGGCCAATATATTCCTGCCAACTATTGGGTCTCAGTGTCTGATCCAAAAAACCCGTTTCCTTGGCTTCTTCTTTGGGGCTGGGGGTAGTCCTTGACATTTAATTATCTTTATGCTAGGATTGAGACAGTCAGAAACGACACAATTCGAGCTCGAAAACCTCTAAGCAATGGCCTTCCCAGGTTTGGGCATAGTGCTAAGGACATGTTGGTTGTCACGCTTCGGCGTGGCGTACTGAAATTATCCTCGGGACTCTGCCTCGCTCCCGACATCACGTCGAGAGATATTGCTTAGAGATTCTCGCGCTGGAACTCTCAAGGGAACTACTGCGGTCATCCTACTCTTTGACCACTAGGAAAAGCAACAGAAAGTTGTGGATACTCCAGTTACGACACACAATCACGAGTCGAATCAACTGGTATTTACGGTTGCCAATAACTGTGGCGGCTTTTGGGGTCTTGGTATATGCTTGGAGGCATGAATACAGACCTCAGTGCCATTATTCGGAAAATAGAACAGCTCAAACTCGAAGAACAAAGAGAGGGTGTCGAAGTTTTGCACAAAACCATAGAACAGAAAAATCTGCAGAGGGAAGTAGATTCCTTGAAGGTAGTCTTGTCCAGTAAGGAGCAGAGTATCAAACAAAAAACCACGGAAATAGAAAGATTCAACACTGAGATCAAGAGACTCAATACTGAGATCAAAATGCTCAACATGGAAATACAGCAGACCAAGGCCAAACAAACAGCTACGGAACAAGCCGAAAAGGTTTCAGCCGAACATCTGGCTACCCTACAAAAGAGTCAGGAAGAGAAAAAGCGCGAATTGCTAGCTGCTCAAAACGAACAGAAGGAGGTTCTCAGGAACAGATCACTCAAGAGTCGTTTCTAGAGACAACTCAATCAGTGAGGGAGATCACACGCTCCAATTCTTCCATAGAAGTGATACCAGAGAGGACTTTGATGACACCATCTTGTTTCATGGTCAGGAGTCCCTGGCCTTTGGCGGCCTGCCAGATCTCACGGTCGCTAGCGCTCATGGAGACGGCTTTTTCGATGTTTTCATTCATGAGGATAGCTTCGTAGATACCGATGCGGCCTTTGTAACCGGTATGATTGCAACGGTCACAGCCAACCGGCCGCCAGAGTTTGGTCTGGTTTTCTGGCACAAGAGTCCGATCCTCGATAGCAGCTATTGTCGCGGTGATCTCTGAGGATTCGTGTTCATTCGGCTTGTCTTCGCGACGGCAAAAAGGACAGAGTTTGCGCACGAGTCGTTGGGCCATGGCTACACGCAGAGCGGACGGGATGACGGAAGGGTTGACTCCCAGATCGATGAGACGAGGGAAGGTGCCACCGGCATCATTGGTGTGGAGGGTAGAGAAGACCAAGTGACCAGTCAGAGCAGAGTTGATGGCGATGGAAGCTGTCTCACCATCACGAATTTCACCAACCATGATAATGTCCGGGTCCTGACGAACGGCGGCGCGCAAACCTTCTAGGAAGTTGTAACCTTTGTCGTTGACCTGGGTTTGGACAATACCTGGTAGGTGATACTCGATTGGGTCCTCAATAGTGATGATTTTGACTTCGGGGGTATGTACGCGCTTCAAGAAGGCATACAAGGTCGTGGTTTTGCCGGAGCCGGTTGGACCCGTAGTCAGGATCATACCATCCGGGCGATTCATCTCTCGGATCAAGATCTCCAGCAGTTTCGGGTGAATACCGAGGTTTTCCAGAGGTACCCCGATAGATTTGGGGTTGAGCAGACGCATCACGATCGATTCGTTGTAAGCGCCAGGCAAGACTGAGACACGAACCTCAACATCGCCAATCGAGAGACGGATGCTGAAGCGCCCATCCTGGGAATCTTTCTTGAGATTGAGCTTCATGCCGGAAATAAGCTTGATGCGGGAGAGGAGCAGGGCATAAGTCTCGTTATCGAACTGAATCACTTCCTGGAGCACGCCGTCTAGACGGTAACGCAGGCGGACATAGGTTTCCTCCGGCTCCAGGTGGATATCGGAAGCATCGACAGCCAAGGCGCCGGCGATGATAGTTTCTAGAATGCGCGAAACACGATAGCTCTTCTTGGCGCCCGTGGTTTCGTTGAGGATGCTGATGATGGTAGCCATATCTTTGGCCTTGTCGATGATCTGGCTGATCTCTTCGTTGGAAATTTCCAGGGAGCCGGCACGACTCTCATAGGCAAAGGAGAGGTCCTTGTAGGCTTTCCAGGCGCGTTCGAGGCTCTGGGTCGAAGTGATGAATAGTTCGGGCTGGAGATCTTTGGTGGTCAAATCCTGGACAATCTTCCGGACGGCTTCGTCCTCGGGATTGCGAGCAGCGATCTTGATCTTCTTGTCGATCAGGGCAAAAGCGGCTACCTTGGCGGCGCGAGCCTCAGACTCATTGATGAGGCGCAGAGCATCAGTGTTGATGTTGGTCGCCATCAAGTTCACATACTCCACGCCGTACTTGGCGGATAGGAGTTGGACCAAATCCTCCTCTTCTTTGTGGAGGAGGTCGGCATAGCGTTGTTTGTCTTTTTCGTCGTCGAATTGGATGGTCACGGTTGGGATAATTATAGCATGACAGTCGTGGAGTCATTTAGCCCCATCCCTATTAGTTTTTCGGAGAGTAGTCTGTACCAGTGACACATTGTTCTTTTGAGCCAAAGCCGAAGGTCGTGCCGAAACAATCGATGAAGGTCCGGCAGGTTCGTTTTGTCTCAAAAGAACAATGTGTCACTGGTATTGGATTCACTGATTAGTTAATCCTGAAAACCATATAATCCTAAGAGGGACTTCAATGTTCGGTCGAAAGGACCCTGCGAGCGCGACTGGCGCGAGCATAGAGGGATTTTCCAGCAGGAAAATCCCGTGTCCTGGAGACCGAATGTTGAAGTCCCCAGAGGGTTCTGGGGCTATTGGAGGCTAATTACCTAACAAGAATTCATGCTTGACTTTTTGATAGTAAACATGGTATAATATAGGAGCAATAGTCAGGAATTGTCCTTATTATTGCGGAGATCTTTGTGATGAAAGTCCTCATGATTTTTTCGGTCCTGGTCTTGGGCAGCCTGTTCTCGGGCTGCACCATCAACACTGGCCACGGTCACATGGTGAAGTTTAGTTCGCCAATCCGTGTCCAGGTGGAGGCTCATGCCGCCACCTGCCGGGATGATTACGATCGGCCACCACCGGTCGTGATCTATCAGTCCTCAACCGAGACCGAGAACGCCATTCAGAACAATGTCAGGCAGAACTACGGGCTCAAGCCCAAGGGTTAGCTGACAAGCGTTCAAACTTTTCGTAGGCCACCTCCTTCACTGGATGGTGGCCTTCTCTTTTTTATGCGGTATGATGACGGCATGAAATCCATCCAAACCAAGGAGCTTGGCGAAGTCGAAGCGGCGGCTCGCGAATGGCTGGCTCTGATTACAGCTCAATATAGTGGCCGTGACGACGCTCTGGTGGTCGGTCTCTCTGGTCACCTCGGTGCCCGCAAAACAGCCTTTGTGAAAAAGCTGGCCCAAACACT
>JAJXVL010000040.1 GCA_021782175.1 bacterium | reverse complement strand
GAGCTTGGTTGGTGGTGGGTCTCTTGTTCTTTGGCGCTATAGCTTATGCCCAGTCGGCCTATGTGCGTCATACCACCGATATCAACGGTAATACCTCAGTCGCTTATGGCGGCGGTGCTTATGAGATGCTACCTGGTCAGGCAGCCAATATCACCGGTCCGGACGGAGTTTGCAAGACGATCACGGACACTTCCAGCACTTATCATATCTTTGTGCCGGTCAACTCTTCGTCAGAGTGGTATGATTTCTATACCAATCCCGGCCCATTTGCTTCGGTCCAGGCCTGTCCGGTAGCCCCAGCCTCGTGCTCGATCAATCTACCGATCTATGAATACGCTACTGGCGCGCCCTCTGGTCAGCAGTGTGGTTTCGGTGTCGGTGTTCCTAGTCCGCATGTCTTCAGTAGCGGTACAACATATACGGCGAGAGCGACAGGTGCATCAGTGAGCGGCAGTTACTCCATCAGTTGTAACAATGGTCAATTGGTCAATCAGACTTGGACTTGTACTTACGGAGCCGTACAGTAAAAAACCCTGCTGATTATTTGCTACACAAAAAACCGGCTTTGATAGCCGGTTTTCTGATGGTGGCACGAAGGACTCTGTCGTTCTTTATTGTTAAGGATCAGATTATTTCTTGTTTCTTATTTCCAAGGCCAATCTAGTGACAACCTCCTCGAGCGGTAACTGGCCGATCTGGCCCTGATCGCGACTTTCGAGAGTGACTTTGCCCGCCTGGATATCCTTCTCGCCCAGAATAATGAAGTAGGGGATGTGAGCGGTCTTGGCTTTGCGGACCTTCTTGCCGAAGCTATCGGTAGAAGTGTCGAGCTCGACGCGAAGGTCGGCCGCCTTGAGGACCTCGGCTACCTTGGTCGCGGCCGCGGCGTGGGCTTCGGCCACGGGGATGACTGCTACCTGAACCGGTGAGAGCCACAATGGGAAGTTGCCGGCGAAATGCTCGATGAGGATACCCATGAAGCGCTCCAGGGATCCGGAAATAGCGCGGTGAATGACGACCGGGCGTTCCTTCTCGCTCTTCTCGTTGATGAAAGAGAGATTGAAGCGCTCCGGCAAGTTGAAGTCACATTGGATGGTCGCCAGTTGCCATTCGCGGCCGATGGCATCCTTGAACATGAAGTCGAGCTTGGGGCCGTAGAAAGCGGCTTCGCCGGGACCGGGTCGCCAGTTGAGCTGGTTGTCGATGGCGGCTTTTTCCAGGGCTTTTTCGGCGGTTTCCCAGACTTCGTCCGAACCGATATAAGCACTCTTGTCAGTGCCGCGGGTAGAGAGGCGCACCCAGTAGCCTTCCATCATGCCCATGGTGGTGTAGAACTCCTTGATGATGCCGATGATAGTCTGGACTTCAGCACCGATCTGAGAGACCCGACAGAAGAGGTGACCGTCATCCTGAGTGATGGAGCGCACGCGGGTGAGGCCGGCGAGTTGGCCGGACTTCTCATCGCGGTAGACAGTGGCCGGTTCGAAGTAGCGCACGGGCATGTCGCGGTAGGAGAACTGATTGTCCGCGAAGATCTGCATGTGATGCGGACAGTTCATCGGCTTCAGGAAGAATTTCTCCTCCTTGCCCTGGACGCGGAAGAGTTCGTCGCCAAACTTGGCGGCGTGGCCGGAAGTGACGTAGAGATCCTCCTTGGCAATGTGCGGGGTCCAGACACGGTCGTAACCCTTGTCGCGATGCAGGGACCAGAGATAATCCTCGATGGCGCGGCGGATGATCATGCCGCGGGGCTGGATGAGTGGCAGACCAGAGCCGACCAGGGGTGAAGTGGTGAAGAGTTTGAGCTCCTTGCCGAGCTTCTTGTGATCGCGCTTCTCGGCTTCGGCCATCATGGTTTCGTAGGCCTCGAGGGCAGTTTTGGACTCGAAGGCCAGGCCATAAATGCGGGTGAGCATCGGCTTTGTCTCGTCACCGCGCCAATAGGCGCCGGCGAGATGGGAGAGTTTGAAGGAGTCCGCCGGAATCTCCGCGGCCGGGTTCTCGGCATGGCCGCCGCGGCAGAGGTCGGTGAAGCTGCCGGCAGTGTAGAGAGTGATCTTTTCACCTTTGGTCTCGAGATCGGCAATAAGTTCGAGTTTGTAGGGATTGTCCTTGAAGGTTTCCTTGGCCTCTTTGGCTCCCACCTCGCGGCCGGACATGGCAGACCAGCTTGGCAGGAGTTTGCGCATTTTCTTCTCCAGTTCCTTGAGACTTTCTTCGGTCGGACGTTTGTCAGCTGGGAATTCGAAGTCGTAGTAGAAGCCATTGTCAATGGCCGGGCCGATGGTCGGCTTGGCGCCGGGGTAAAGCTCCAGAACTGCCGCGGCCAGGAGGTGAGCCAGGGTATGGCGATTCTTTTCGAGGTCTGATAGTGAAGACATGGTATTGGTTCAATAATAACTTTGATAATAATGTTCCAAACAAAATAGCCCTGACAAAATCGCGAAATGAATCGTGACTTTGTCAGGGCGATCTCACGATCGTGGTTCCACCTGACTTTCTGGCGGGTCATTCTTGTATGACCGTCCAGACACTCGTTATTTCAGATTGGGCGCTAAGCTCGGCTCTCTCTGGCGGCCGATCACGTTTGGTAGGCGTGACGATCTCTGATTTGCTTAAGTTTAACATGCTTACTGGACCATGCCAATATTGCCTTTTTGTTGTGGAGTGATACAATTGTTTACAATATGAATACTATATATATTGAAAAAACAGTAGATAAAACATGGGGCAAACGGACAAATATGTCTGCTATTGAAAAACTCATGCAAGATAACAATATTGTTATTACTCCAGAGAAGGTTGAACGGATGCCAGACTCCTACATAATGGACACTGTTGATGGAATCATTCAACCAGATAAAAAATAGACGCATACTAGTAGATACAAATATTCTTGTTTACTGCGGAAATAAGGATTTTGGTCATCAAGCCAAAGGTTTATTGCGCACCTTAAAGGATAATAATAATGCCTTAGCAATTTCCCATGTTAGTTATTTTGAACTAATCAAAAACGCTATAGATCAAAATTTGAGAAAGTATTATTTTCATTTGGTTAGTTATATTCACAATTTACCGATTAAGCAAGATATTTTGGTTAGCGGTTCGACTCTCTATCATTTGTATTCAAATAGAGGAATAAAGGAATACAAAAAAATTGAATCCATGGACCTCATTATTGCTGGCACGGTAGTTTTTCATAAAGGAGCACTTTTGTTAACAGCCAACCGCCGCCATTTCCCAATGCCTTTTTGGAGAAATATTTCTCAGGGGTATATTACTTACAAAGATGGAGAAGCATACAGGTTGATAAATATTTATCTGCTAGAATTTGATTATGCCCAGATACCTCAAAAAAACAAAGTCGAAAGATAAAAATCCTTTCAGGAAACTAGTTTTTAGTATTACTAAAAATATTCCCCGTGGCCATGTGCTGACCTATGGGGAAGTAGCTCGTCGAGCTGGTTCGCCGCGCGCCAGCCGGGCGGTGGGCAGTATTCTGGCTCAGAATTTCGATCCGACGATCCCATGCCACCGGGTTATTCGCGCCGACGGCTGGGTTGGTGAGTACAATCGTGGCGGACCGAAGCGCAAAGCAGAAATTCTCAAAAAAGAAGGGTGGATTATTACCCATGACAAAATTCTATAAATTCCTGGCCCTATCTATGATGAAACCTTTTTCACCGTTGCGCACATTGATGGTGGCTTTGACG
>JAJXVL010000039.1 GCA_021782175.1 bacterium | reverse complement strand
GGTTATGCAAAAATCATTGATCATCTTGGGTAGTGCCAAGTTGACGATGGTTTGGTCCAAACGGCCGAGGAAAGTGCCGACAATGACCGTGGCCAGAACATACCATTGTAGATTCGAGGTCTTCATCTGGGATTTGGATCGAGATTATTTGTAGATCCAAACCTTGGCGGACATGCCATTCTTGAGTGCTGGATAAGCTGTAGTATCGAAGCGGATTTTGACATCGAATTGATTGGTTGGGCGCTTGTCCGAGATATTGAAAACAATATCGCCCGTGCGTGCCGTCGGACTAATCTCATCAACCACACCCTGGAAAGTCTGAGAGCCAAAAGCATCCACCGTGAAATTGACTAGAGCCCCGACATGGATCGAGGCCAAACCCTTGTCTTCGTCGACATGAGCTACCACCCGGAGATCATCAGGATTGATGACCTGGACGACCGGCGTACCGGGAACGATGGTCGTACCGAGAGCCGTATCGGTCTGGATGATTTTGCTCGCTGTCTTGGTCTTCAAGAGTTCATTACCGACCTGAGCTACGACCGTATTGGCTGGCACCAGATCACCAACATTGACCATGACCGCATTCAAGATGCCCGGCTGACTCGGTGTCAGACTAGTGACCGGAGCGGAGAGAACGGCATTGTCCGTATAAACACTCTGATTGGAGACTTGCCAGTAGACGAGGCCGCCGGCGGTACCCAGGATGATCACACCGAGCAACATCGAGGTTACCCAGACATTCCGGGTCAGACGCTTGAGCAGAGTCTCTTCTTTCTTGATTTCAGCCAGAGTTTCCTTGGCTTCGCCGAGAATGGCTTTTTCGGCCGCCAGAATTTCCGCTGAATTTTCGGGAATTTGATTGGATTCTTTTGTAGGATGGTTCGCCATGATATTGATGTGAGAATTGGATAATTTTATTCACCCGCCGCGCCAAAACCGGCCACTGCCTCGCCGAGACGGAGACCAGAGATGACTTGCGTATAACCATCACTGCTAGTGATACCTGTCTGAACGGGTTTGTTGATATAAGCACCAGTCACCGGATTCTTGGCCAGGACAAAAGTATCTGTACCATGACGGACAATGTCCCGTGAAGGTATAGCCAAGGTTTGATCCAGGGATTTGGTCGTGATAGCCACGTTGGCTGTCAGACCAGACTTGAGACGACTGTCATTGGGATTATCGAAGCCCAGAGTTACTTTGTAAGCATTGACGCCTTGTTCGATCGTTTGGGCCGGATCGACCAAGGTGACATGGGCCGGGAATTTGATCCCTGGGCCATAAGCATCAAAAGTAACTTCTGCTACCTGGCCAACTTCAATCTTGCCGATGTCTGTTTCTGGCACATAGATTTCGATCTTGAAGTGTCCTTGACTGATGAGACTGATGCCGGCATCAGCAGAAATACCTGGCACATAGACTTGACCGACTTTGACATTGACGGCGGTGATTACCCCAGCAAAAGGTGAAATAATCTCCGCTTGATGAAGCTCACTCTCCAGTCCCGAAACAATGGCCATAGTTTTGTCCACGGCGGCTTGGCCGGCAGTGATGTCCTCAGCGGTTGAACCAGCTTTTTCGAGAGTGAGTGAATCATGTGCCGTATTCCAGGCCGCCAAGGCGTTGGTTTCGGCATTGGTGGCACCAGTCACTTCAGTGGCAGCCGCATTGACCAGAGCGGTATCAGCATCGATCGAGGTTTGGGACAAACCGGAATTGTTGACAGTCATATTATTGGCAATGGTCCCGAGATCATTCAGGAAACCTTTGGCCGTAACAAGAGCATCTTCGGCCATAGCCTTGGCTTGTCTCAGAGAACTCTCATCAGGATTGGTCGGTAGAGTGGCCAAGAGAGTCTTCCAAGCATCCAGTTTGCTGCCGATGTTCAAGCGTTCATTATTGATATTGATAGCCTCGAGCGGATTCTGAGTACGGATATTGATGGTTGGATTGGCGGAATTGCTATTCAGGAATAGCGTATCCGTCTTGCCGGTGATGGCGTCCTCGGTCCCGAGATAGGCATTCTTCATGGCCACAACCAGGGCCGCACTGGCATCCTCATATTTCTGTTCGTAGAGAGCCAAATCCTCTGGTCGCGCGCCGCGTTCCAGAGTGGCTAGTTTGGCTCTGGCGGCTTCGACATCAGCCTCAGCTCCAGCGAGACTGGCTTCGATACTACTAGTATCCAGGCGGGCCAGGACCTCGCCTGGAACAGTAGTACTACCAACCACTGCGGTAACTGCCGCTACACGGCCCTGCAAATTGAAAGCCAGATTGACGCTGTCATCCGGCAGGACACTACCATTGCCTGTTACGACTTCGGTCAAATCACGCATCGCTACCGTATCATCAGCGTAGTTGCTACTATGCCTCGACAAGAGAACGATCGAACCCCAGACCAGGCAGACGAAAACGACGAGACCGAGCGCGAGTTGGACATAAATATTTTTGCTGATTGACTTCATGGTGATGGTTTAGGCGGTAATCTTCTGCAATAATTGGCGGAACTCTTTTTGTTCCGCTTTGCTAAGCTTGGCGAGACGCTCATTCAGGCCGCCGGTGATGATTTCGCGACCACGTTCGAGAGCTTTGTGACCCTTGGCGGTGACTGATAGCCGGACAACGCGCCGATCAGCAGTGTCAGCCTCCCGAGCCAACTCGCCGTTTTCGACCAGTTTGTCGACCACCATCGTCGCGCCCGGCGAAGTAATCTTCAGGAATTCGGCTACCGCGCTCATTGAGGGCTCTTTGGTTCGACTGATGAAGTCCAGAGTCTTCACATGCATGAGCGAGCACGATTCCGGCAAGGCATTCTGGGCCGTAGTGCGGACAGCATCCATGAAGGCAAGCAAAGTGCCGACCAAATCTTCGGAGCTAAACATAGTTAATCATCTTAATTATTAAGGTGCTTAATATATATCAAATCCAGAACTCTCTCGCAAGTAGGCGCTAGGGCCAAATGATGATAAACTGCCAGAAACAAAATCAAAATGAAGTCCGCGCCGAAGAAAAAGAAGAAATCCTCGCCCTTGATTGCCGCTGCGGCTACTATCGTCATCGGTCTCTCTGTATACATGGCTCTCGTAGAGAGTCGCCTCTTCTCAGTCACTTATCACTATGACAGTGCTGCTTCAGTAGCGACTTCCTCAGTACCAGTGCGACCGACGCTTGATATTTTGGGATACAATGAGCGTCTGATCCGCCTGGCCGGCTACGGTACCACTACAGCCGAAACAGGCATTATCGCCACTTCATCGGCCTGGCTAGCCACTTCCTCTTCGATCGCTTCCCCATTGCATCGTTGGCCGGTGCCGACAGTTTATCCTCTGGGCGGCGCTGTCCTGCCCTTCAGCCGCATTGTGGCTTATTATGGCAATTTCTATTCGAAGCAGATGGGTATTCTCGGCCAATATTCGCTCGATGAAGTAGCTAGCAGACTCTCAGCGGCTGTCAACGAATGGCAGAAGGCCGATCCGGCCACGCCAGTCATTCCAGGCATCGACTATATCGCGGTAGTGGCCCAGGGTACGCCGGGGGCTGATGGTAAATATATTTTGCGCATGCCTGACAGTGAAATCGAAAAGGCTATCGCTCTGGCCCATAGCATGGCTGGTCTGGTCTTCCTAGATATTCAGCCTGGTCTGTCGAATCTGGAAACTGAGGTGCCACTACTCGATAAGTATCTCAAAATGCCGGAGGTAGAGCTGGCTATCGATCCGGAATTCTCCATGAAAACTGGCGCCCGGCCAG
>JAJXVL010000006.1 GCA_021782175.1 bacterium | reverse complement strand
CCGATCTGTCAGAGAAAAAATTTTCAGAAACTGTCTATACATTAGGCTTATTTTAGCAAGTCCAGACTAGAATGGCGATTGCTGGTTATACACGGTTTTGGGATCTCCTGACGCCATTCAGGTTTAATGGTGGAGACTTCAACGGTCTAGTGTCGGGGTTTCTTGCTGTTTGTCCCCGTTCTTCTTCTGGGCTTGTTTCTTCCAGAGTCCCAGGTTCTATTGAAGGTCTGCGAACATCCCCTTCATTGAGTGGCCTGGGCATACCACTTCTTTGAAGCTCTTCTTGCTTGGCTTGAGCTAGGAGAGCCCGGTCTTCTCTGCGGACATCCCACCACAAATACCAGATATCCAGGATCCAAAAAGGCGCTAGTCCGCCAGTGAGGGCGTCACCAATGTCTACACCAACAATAGAAGCCAAGCGGTTGATCTTGGTGAATATGGGTATTTTGAAAAGCATCAACAAGCCGATCACAACAGCCGGCATAGCTACCTCGGTAGATTCGCTGACAGCTACACCGACACCGGTTAGATCTATGAGAAATTGAGCCAAGTCTACAAAACCAGTGAGAGAGAATAGAACAATCCAAGCCAGAGTCCTTTTGGGCGGTTTGTAGGCCATGCCGCCATTATAACACTAAGCTCGGCGGTTATTTACCTGCTTGTTCAAGCTCTTTCTTGGCTTCTTCGAGTTGCATTACCTGGGCCGGATTGGTGGTGATGATCTGATCTTCTGTATAGGAAGCGCGGATTTGGATGGCCACATGCTTCAAGCCGACGAAGAAGATACCCTCACCCACATCTGACTCCAGAAGTAAATACTTCTCTTCATCCGTGAGGTTGAAAGTCTGTTGGATATGATCAATGATAGTTGGCGATTGTTTGAGCAAGATCTGGATCGATGAGTTCGTCAGGATCGGCAAACCGTAGGGAGATTTCAAAAAGTCGTCGACATCCTGAGTGATAGTAGCTAGGCCGAGGTAATATTTGCGGCCACGCTTGGCCAAACTGTATAGGAATGAAGCCGTATCTTCTGACTTCATCATCCACCAAGCCTCATCAATGACCAAGAGGCGCTTCTTCCTGGTGCGACGGATAGCGTTCCAGATGTAGTGGGTGACGATATACATAGCTACCGGCTTGAGTTCATCTTCCATGTCACGCAGGGAGAAAACGATGAATTTGTTATTGATATCTACATTGGAAGGTCGATTGATGAAGCCAGACCAAGTACCGCGTGTATACTTCGATAGGCGCTGGACCAATGAATCTGCTCCTTCCATGCCGGCCAGGACCATTTCGAAGTCCGAGAGGAGGGGTGGCTCGACATTGCGGAAGTCTGATTCGGCCGTAATATCCTTCAAGGCATAAGTTTCGGTAATAGCGCGATCGATGATAGCGTCTTCTTCCTGAGACAGACCACCCATCATGATACGGAAGAGACCGACCAGATTGATGATGTTGGAACGTAGAACATCGGCGGCTGATTCGTCCTCAGTCACGATAGGCAAGTCAAAAGGATTGATGTGATGCTCGGAATTGAGCGAAATGTTGAAGTATTTGCCGCCCGTAGCTTCGGCCATGTATTCGTACTCTTTCTCCGGATCAATCACGATGACATCTCCCTCGAACATCAGAGTGCGCAAGATTTCTAGTTTGGTGCAGTACGACTTACCGGCACCAGCTACAGCGAAGGTTACAGAGTTATAATTTTCTAGAGAATAACGATCAAATAGGACTAGAGAGGAGTTGTGGCGGTTGATGCCATAGAGGATACCCTTGTCCGAAGTCAGGTCAAAGGAAACGAAAGGAAAAACGCTAGAAAGTGGCGAAGAATTGAGCTTGGAATGGACATCTAGCTGGTCATCAGCTATAGGAATAACACTTTTGAAACCTTGTTCCTGCTGGAAAAGGGCCGGTTTGAGATAGACTAGTTTCGATTCCAGGACTGATTTGATCTCTGATTCGAGCTTGTCCAGCTCCCCCTCGGAGTCGGCAAAGAGGGTGATATAGACACCCACATCGAAAAGGTGCTCCTGAGCCTGCATCAATTGATCACGTAGGGCTTCCAAGTCTTGGTAAGCGGTATCCAAGGCCGGGTCACGAACCAGACCCTTCTCTTCCCTGCGGGAAATCTGACTCTGGACTTCGGCGACCTTCTTCTGGAAATGGCGGAGGATCTTGGCAGTATCAATAGGGTGAATGAAAATAGAAACGTTGAAGACCTTGTCTAGATTGATGATGGGAGCGAACCAGCTCTCATCTAGGAAACGAGGATAAGAAATAACGAAGAGAGTGCGTCCGACCTTCTCACCCAGATTGATATCCTTGGGACTGACCTTGAGGGCTGATGGAGCAATGATATCCTTGAGCTCCAACACGCCGGCTTGATAGATTTCCTCAGGCAAGATCGAAACGACCGGTGAAGACTCTTTTTTACCAAATAATTTGTTGAGGAATGACATAGGTTAGGTGATTTGAATGGGCTTCTCTGTTTCGCCGGGATTGAAGAGTTTGTAGAACAATTCTACCACTTCCTCGGTACCAAGCTCAGCCGTGCGGATACCACAACGCACCAATCCCTGCTCGACTACCGCAGCGCGCTGCTCCAATTGGCTACGGTATTCTTGGAATTGGGCATCCATATCAGCGGCTGTGGCCGTCTTCTTGCCACCTGGGAGAATATTGCCCAAAGGGCTGTTTTTGCCAGTGATAATTGGTGGGTCATAAGGTACAACCACGAAGAAGCTCTTGGACATGATGTTGGTACTCTCGACAAAAGTACGCACGAACTCGATATATTCCCTGACCTGAATCTTCATGAGCTCGGTAGTTTGTTCCTTGTAGCGATCTTCCAAGAGGGCAACATATGGCCTAATATCAAGTTTTTTGGACTGGACGAATATCTGAATAGAAAAATCTAGAGAGTTTAGAAAATTTTGGAATTGCAGGAGGATGGCGCCTTGTTCATCGGCCGATTTCAAGGCGAAGTTGAGTGAGGTAGCCAGCACCACTGCCCTCATGCCGCCATTTTTCAGGATAATGACGCCATCGCGGACTTCCTGGATCGGTACGAAGTTCTGAGTTGTTTGGGGGG
Source organism: bacterium (assembly GCA_021782175.1). Classification (GTDB taxonomy): domain Bacteria; phylum Patescibacteriota; class Minisyncoccia; order Phycocordibacterales; family PALSA-1337; genus C7867-002. The sequence goes on along the minus strand of JAJXVL010000006.1, from coordinate 15,193 downwards.
CGGCAGGCATGTTTTTAGCGCTGTTTTTTATCGGAATAAATGCTCTCCTTGATATCTAGACTCCAAGAAAGGTCTTTGAGTTTGCTATCAGAAATTTTTGGTACCATGACCGAAGCATAATTCTTGGCTTCTTTGACGGCGGCCTCGGTGGTTTGCGGCTTGGGCTTGTCCTCCTTCTTCCAGATGAAGAGTTTGCCACCCAGATAATATTTGAAAGCCGATTCAACGATCAGGATCAAAGGGCGGTTGTTTATCTTGAAGAAGGCCAGAGCTGATACGGCGGCCAAGATGAGAAGGATCGGAATAATGGAAATGATCAAGTTGTTGATCAGGATGTAGACCAGGAATGCCAAACCACCACCACCAGCTAGATAGATGAACTGTTTCAGAGTGAGTGGTCCGAAGATTTTGTCTTCGACCTCGATGAATTGAGGTACTTGGAAGCGCATCTTGGTAGTTTATTATACCGCATGCGCCGCCAATTGCCCAAAGGCCTACTCGATGGGTTCCCGGTAAATATCGTTGAAAGTCTTGGGTTTGGGTGGTTGAGTTGGAGTTGTGACGGCTGGTTTGATTACCGGTGGATTGTTGGGCTGACTTGGAGTGGCTGATTGCGCTGGTGGTACAGTTTTGCGCAAATTACTACCAGGAATGCCGGTCAGGGTGTAGAGCAAATGATCTGAAAGAGGTTCCTTGAGGGTTTTGTTGGTTATAGGTTCAGCTTTCTCAATAGCCGCGACCAGCTCCGTGGGGCTTTCTGTGACTGTTTCCATTCCTGCTGGTGAGGCCACAGGTGCCACTACCCCATCATGGTGTTCTGTCAGCTTGTCTTCCTTGATGATTTCGAAGTCGCCGGCTTTTTCGATAGCGGCGTGAGATGTTTCGATTTTTGATGTTTCTTGAGCTATATTCTCTGCCGTCATTCTTTGCATCAAGGTTCTGATTTTTCCAAATACTTCGCTATTTATGTCGGCAGCTATTTTTGTTGACTCGGCATGATCAATGCCAGCTTCTTTTGATAAATTTGAAACGAAGTCTTTTGAGGATGTCAGTCCCAACATCACATAGGTAACTTGTTCAAACAAAATACCCTGCTGGTCAATTTTCAGGTTATGTTTATCACCAACACCCTTTACAGCGGAAGAAACCTCAACTGAACTAAGAGCGGCCTGAATTTCTTCAGGTAAACTCTTCATTTTTTCTTCCAATATACTGTAATCGTAGTTCATGTTGATTAATTATTTGACGAGTTTAAGGTCATCAATTTGCTTTTCCACCGCGTTAAGAGAGGCCAATTTGGTTGCTTCTTTTACTTGAAGTGCCTTAAGTGCTGCTTGTTGTGCTGTCGTAGCTACACCAGCCGCCGCGGTGGCTGTGGCGGGATTATTTCCTATTACATTCGTCAGTTGTTTTATATCATCTCTGATCTCTTTCAAGCCGTCTTTGTGTTTGGTAAGTTCTTTTTCGAGGATTGGTATCTGTATCTTGGCTGCCGCAACCTTGTTCTTCCTAGCAGTGTACAAGAATAGGGTATCTGTAGAACTTGTGTTGGTTCTTGAGGCATAAGCCGCCTTTCTCGCGTTTTCTACATCAGCAACAGCTTTCTTAGTTTTTCCAACGTCTGCTTCCAATCTATCTATGTCAGCTTGCGGCTTTCCAGCAACCTTGGCTGAAGCCAAATCTTGCTGAGCCTTTCGAGCAGCCACCTGAGCCTTATTCAGTGCTACCTGATCGACACCTAGAGAATCAGCAAATTCAGTTCTAGATTTTACCTGAGCATTCATCTTGGCATCGTAGCCAGAGGCCGTAGCTCTAGTAGCTTTGAGAGCCAATTCTCCGGCTTTCCAGTTAGAAGCAAAATTCTTGAAGCCTTCACTCTGAGCAATTTTGCTAGCGGCTCTTCCACCAGTGTTTTTCCATGTAGATGCGGCACCTCTTTGGGTGTATTTGTTTAGATTGCCCCACAAAGCACCAGCACCGAGGCTCTTGCTGGCCTTATCCAGCATAGTGATCGATTTGCCGGCGATGCTAGCCGCAGCCAGAAGCGGTGCGTTGATGAGAATAATAACAATTACGGCATTTATTCCCAGACTTACGAAGGGTTGGTACCAAGGAGCATTGGGTACATTGGCCGTCAGATTCTGGAAGAAGGGACTGGTCGAGAGAACATTCAGGGCCAGGTACATGAGCAGGAGATAGACCGGCATGAAGACCAACATGCCTTTGAAGGCTTTCCACCAACTGTCAGCATACTCCGCGGTCATGGGTACAATCTTGGCGGCAAACCAGATTGGCGAGAAGGCCAAGAGGAATAGTAGGAGGACAAAGCGAATCACAAAAGCCATGGCCGCGATGGTGAAGCTGATGGCGGCTGACAATTCCAGCATGACCGAGATCACACCTATCAGGATTATACGTATCGGTATCGATCCGGCATTACTCGTTGCTACACCATTGACCGTCGTGTTGCTACCATTGAAGTTGTAGTTATAGGCACTTTGCAGCTTGAGCGATGACATGAACACGTTGGACAAGCCACCGTCAGCGCTGACATTCTGAATACTGCCGCTGGCGACCGACGGATTGAGGCTCTGACTAGGGGCAATAGCATTGTAGAGTTGGACAGAGACAATATTCGAGAGATCGATACCTAGGCCGGCGAAGAAGAAACTGAAGTTTATGAGTACACCGGCGATGACAATATTCTTGATCAGGTCACCGAACTTCTGACCTCGGTAGCCCACGATCATTTGGATGGCTGCAAATAACAGGGCAAAGATTATGAACAAACTGCTGATGTCTCTGATGGCTCGCCAGGTGTTGTATATAGCCGGGGTGGCGTCCACGAAACTCTTGATATTGAGGGTCAGGTTGATCGAGATGTTTAGCAAGTAACCAGATAGGGCTACTAGCCAGCCGCCAATCATGACGAGAATGTTTACAAGGTTTGATAGAGCATCAGTGACAAAGCTAAGTATTCCATCCAAACCAAACAATGAAGTAATACCGGTTGAAGGAGCTTCGACACTGCCGACTTGGGAAGCTCCTTGGGCCAGAGCTGCATGTCCGGCCAAAAAGATCACCAAAGAGACAATGATGATGCTAGTGATTATTTTGTTACGGTTTCTCTTGAACATGATTGATTAGCAACCCATATCTTACTCCCTATTGTAGCGAATTACAGGAATTGGTGTACTGGACCGCCTGGCTATTCCAAGCAGCTGCTTGGTTCTCCGCACTAGTGATGTCCGAATTGTTTGTAGTACCATCGCTGTTATTGTTATTGATGGAATTGCTGTTGGCTGCCGATATATTGTTTTGCACAGCGGTCTGGTAACTCGGAACAGCTGTTTGGAGACTTTGGAGATCGGCGATTGATTGAGAGTCTGTGTTGTTGGAAGAGAGTTGTACCTGGCTGCCACTGATGTTGTTTTTCTTGACAGTCAGATTGGCAATCAGAGGATTCACCGTGTTGGTCAGGAGGTATTCTATCTGAGAGATCTGAGTCTGAGCAAAAGTTCGGCTAGTCTGCGAGATATTATCATTCAGTTTACTCTTGAAACAGTCCTCAGCATTGACCAGAGCGTCTCGGCTATTTGAGACATCGTTGATTGCCTGAGTGTAGGAGGATCCCTGACTATTGGTACTGCTGTTGAGTGAAGAATTGATCTGGTTTTGAGAAGAGTTGTATTCGGTCTGAGTTTGCTGGATGACGCTCTGCAGGGCTTGGCTGGTATAGGAAGGACCGCCGCTGGAGCCACCGCTTAGGGCATTCAAGCCTTTGCTAAGCATCTGACTGACGAGCTGAGTTACCAAGGCATTGACTACGGCATTGATATCATTGGCCAACTCCAGTTCAACTTCCGGTGCATTCAAGTTGGTAAACAATTTGCTGGCAATAGCTGAACCTGGCGTAGATGCTTGGCAAGATTGATAGTTTACCGTCTTGCCGTCACTACCAATGGTTTTTTGTATCGAGTAGTCATTACCGAATTGATCCTGTCCAGTCTTAACAGCTCTGTCACCGTTCTTGTATAGTTCGTTCATCTGAGCAGTTGAAAGTCCGCTCCCAGCGTTGTTTTCGAAACTGTTAGTGATATCACTACAATTGTCCCAAGACATGAAGCCGTTACCGAGCTGAACATCGAACGACAAAGCTGATTTGCGTTTGCCAATACTGGTCAAGAGATCACTCTCGGACTGTAAATATGAGCCATAGGGGTTGTTTTGGTTTTCTGTAGTCAAAGCGATGAAGGCCGGCCAACCACCCTGGGAAAAATCGCCACCTAGGAATCCTTGCATGGTCGCCACATTGTTCCCATTAACTGATACATTCAGGCTAGTATTTTTGACATTATTGATGATAGTGCCCAAGGTACAGGTATAGCGAGTGTTGTACATTTGGGTCTGTTGCAGGGCTAAGGACAAGCGAATATCAACGCTAAAAGGTGAACATAGGTTGGAGAGAGGTCCATCCTGAGCAATAAATGAGCCAGTTACTTGATCAGCTGCATCCAGCAGGAAGCCGCCCGGATTGGTGACGAAGCCAGGATTGCCTTTGAAACCGGAATTGATCCAGTTAATTACGCTCAGAGTCAGTTGATGGAGAATCTGTTTAGCGATGATGGTGGCCAAGTGGTCCAGAATGAAGCTCTTGAGTTTCTGCATCTGGCTATCAATAGTCTTGCTGATACCGGTCGGACTGATATCAGTACTGATGGTGATTTGGCCACCGACGACTACGACTGGTACAGTTGCGTGAGCCTGTTGGGTTCTCCATGAGAAAGCTACAAAAACAAGCACCATCACCAGCAGTGCCTTGGAATAAAATGATTTGGAGTTTCGCAGTATGCTCATGGTTTTTAATTACTTTGTAAAATTGATCCGGAGGTAGGTGTTTTGAAGATGACCCCGACACTAGCCAGGTAAACTTGGATATTCCCCAGAGCCATCGACAAAGTTTGCAAGCCTTGGGCCTCTAGACTGACTGCGGCGATAGCTTTGACCGGATCGACTGTGACCTTGCGCAAGGCTTCGGAATTGAAAAGTTCTATACTCAAACCGTTGATTAGGTCTATGTGATATTGGATCATTGCGCTGGGAACTGGGGTTGCTAGCAAGGCACTAATAGCTGCTTGATAGCCCAGGATATTCTGGTCTATGGCTTTGAGGGCTTCGGGATCGTTGCTATCTAGCGCAGACATGGCTATTTCAGCCTCATTCTGTTTGGGCATATAAGCTTGCAATATCTGCATCAACTTGGTGGCGTATGTTGCGGCGGCCATAGTCACATCTTGGTTGGAGTCAGTCTTGATATCTACAATGCTGTAAATGTGAGGCGACGCCGCGGCTGTAACATCTCGAGCAATCAGATTTTGGGCCATAGTATCGACTGATTGTTGGTCTTGAGTCAGGCCGGCACTGCGCAATTGCATATAGTTTGTGAAGAAATCACGTCCCAAAACATCAGTGGCAGTGAGCTCGGTCTGACTGCTACCCTGGTTGGTAGTACTGGTTGCCGCTGTATAAGAACCGCCCGTCTTGTCCGTGAAAAACTGCTTCTGCCAAGCCGTGGAAGTAGTTGCGAGAGCATTATCAGGCAATTGGTCTTCCCCACCACTGGTGACTTCAGGTACAGTCTGTCTGACTTGGCTTTGTTGGCTAGAAAAACTATATGCCGCCGCTCCACCAACAGCCAAAAAACAAATGACAAAAATAATTACTGTTTGTTTGCGCGGGTAGGCCATACTGCAGAAAAGTATAGCAAATACTGGCCGATTCTGGCGCCAAAGTTATTAACATTATGGCGATTACTCTTTGGAGAAAAGTTCGCCGATCAATTACCAAAAATTTCCTTCATCAATTTCAGGTTATCTCCGAAGTAACTTTTCATATTAGGAGTCATCAGGCGTTCTACCGGGGCCAGGTTATCTGTTAGAACCATCCCTTTTTGGTCTGTGAGAGGATAATTATCCTTGATTTGAGCCGCCAAATCAGCGTAGCCAGCTTGATCAAGCTTTTGCTTCAGAGCCGTTGTTTCCATTGGTTTGGGGCCATTGAAACCCACAAGCACAATATTCTGAATGATTTCAGGTGAATCGCCTGTGGCAAAAACATAATAATTCGGGAAAACAGTTTGGAAAGTGTCGGTGACGCTTTGCGTCATGACACTTCCCGCGCCTGCCAAGGTTCCGATGAAATTGACCGCATAGACACCGTTTGTGTTCAGATGCTTCCTCACAGTCTCTGTCCATTCTTTGGTCAGAAGATACCAAGGTACGGAAATGTAGGAGTTGTAGGCATCACCAAAGATTAGATCATATTTTTTTGAATCTCTGGCCAGAGTCGGTCTCGCGTCGCCAACAATTGTCTTGATCTGTTTCGTATCCAGACCAAAATACTTCTGACCGATATCGATCAGACTCTGATCAAGCTCCAGAACACTGATATTGGTCTGGGGATAGGCTTGTTTGAACAGTTCCGGCATCGTATAACCGCCAGCACCAATCATCATAATGTCACGCAAATTGGGAGTGATAATTTTGAAGACCGGATAAAGCTCAGCATAGTAATCACTGTTGGGTTTTTGGCTTTTGACGCTATGCGAATCAGAATCTAGAAACAAAATACGCAATGGTCCGAAATTTGGCAGGACTGTGTCAACGACGCGTGCCCGGTAGTATGGTGTTTCCTGATCTAGCAGCACCTGGCTACTACCGTGTGCCGTGATCGGCCGACCAAAAATAATAGCGAAGACAACAATGGCTGTCAGACCCAACCAAGTCCGGGGACTCAACTGACGCCACGGGGCAAAAGCTGCCGCGATGATGAGGAGTACGCCAGTTATCAGCCACAAGGTTTCATTGCTACCGATATAAGAGATGAAAAAAAACCCTGTCAGGAAGACTCCGGCGATACTGCCAAGAGACCAGACAGCTGATAATAGGCCATAGCGGCGGCCAATCATAGCCAATTCCGTCGTGTATTTCTTGAGTAGGATCGGTTGGATGGTTCCGAGTATGGTTGAAGGCAAAAGAAACAAGTAAACACACAGCACCATATTCATGCCGATTACTCCCAGAGTAGAACCAAGAATGAAGTCAGCTTTGCCTAGTAAGCCCGGAATCAAAGCCACGGTAACAGCAGCCAACAAAAACAAAAGACTCAAATAGCGCGGCCCTTTGGGCCTATCGGCTATTTTGCCGCCGATCAGACTGCCAATAACCAAACCCAGGAGTGTCGTGCCAATAATCGAAGTCCAAGTATAGATGGAATTGCCGATAAGAGGTGCCACCAAGCGTGAAGCCAAAAGCTCCACCGTCATCACCGCAAAACCAGTCAGAGTTGAAGCAGTGATGTAGAACCAAGCCGGCCTGGTAGAAAAATTTTGTTCGGGAGTATTGGGGTCCATATGATATTAAGCTTCGGAATGTTCTTGACTGGCGCGCACAATTGCTAGCCAATCACTCGTTTGTAGCTCCTCAGCTCTGGCATGTAGATCCAAGTTTAGCATGTTCCAAATCCGAGTAATTTTTGCCTTTGGCCATATAGTCTCAAGGTTTCGTCTGACAAGTTTGCGTTTGTGCGCAAAACCGGCTTTGAGTACAGGAAAAAAATCCTTCGGAGAAAGAGCGCTTTGCTGGAGCTGAATTCCGGAGACATTATTTACAGCCAGAATAGCCGAATCAACCTTGGGTGGCGGTTGGAAAGCCCCTCTAGGTACCTTGGCAATAATACTTGGCTGACCGAAGACCTTCACCGCGATAGACAGCAAGCTTTCTTTGCCGTCACGAGCAACTATGCGCTCCCCTACTTCCTTTTGCACCAGCAAAACTAGACGGTTGGCGCGCGGTTCTTCTTCGAGACACTTCTCCAAAATGGCGCCGGTAATATAGTACGGAATGTTGGCCACCACGGCATAGTCATGCTGACGCAAGCCGAGCGTCGCCAAATCAATTTTCAGAAAATCACCCTCCAGAATCTGTAGTTGGCCGCGCTGTATCTCGCTGTCAAAGCGTGTCTGGAGCAATGATATAGCGCGATGGTCTTTTTCGATTGCGATGACATGAACTCCGGTATCGAGCAGGACTCTAGTCAGAACTCCTTCGCCGGGACCGATTTCTAGAACAGACTCAGTCGGTTTGAGATGAGCCGCCTCGATTATTTGACGCAGAGCCGACGTTGATTTCAGGAAGTGTTGGCCGAGGGATTTGCGAGCATACAGACCATCTCTCTTCGACTCCAGATCGTGGCGGTGCTTGTTCATGGCTAGCATCATACACCAAAGTTCAAAAATCGATGAATATAGCCTTGACTCCCTCTGGTTTGGTAGGAGCGGCGTCCTCGGCCAGGAGATGTTTGTCGATGTCGTCGATAAACTCCGAAGGAGTATTGATCCTTTCAGTGCCATATATTTTGCGAACCATGGTATAGCTCAAGTAGACCTTTAATCGGGCGCGAGTCAGGGCCACATAGAATAGTCGTCGTTCTTCCTCTTGGCCATCGGCGTCGTCTTCTTCGTCCAAATGTTTGAACGGAAAGAGATCCTGCTCCATGCCAGAGACAAAGACATGATCGAACTCCAGACCCTTGGCGGCATGAACTGTCATCAGTTTCACGGCCTCACGGTTTTCTTGCAGGTCATCTTGGTCGGAATAAAGAGCTGCATTTTCTAGGAACATCTCCAGACCGCTAAGTTCCGTAGCTGAGGGTTCGCTTTGTCCGAAGACCGGGAAATTGTCATATTGAGAGGCTACGGAAGCCAATTCTCTGATATTGAGCAAGCGCTCCTCACCGTCCGGACCGCCATCGCGCAGAGTTTTTTCCAGACCTGTTTCTTGAATGATAAAGCGGATGACATCGGAAGGTTTCCGCTCGGCGATTTCTTTGCGGATATCGTTGAGTAGTTTCCAGAAATTGGCGACTTTTTCGGCCATAGCCCCCGGCAAGTCATTGGCGGCTCCGGATAGTAGTTTGGCTATGGTGGTTTTGCCGATACCACGAGTTGGTACATTGATGATTCTGGCGATATCAGCCCAACCGCCATTGGGAAAGGCAGAATCGTTGGTCTCGGTCATATTCAGGGCGGCTTTGACATAAGACAGGACATCTTTGACTTCCTTGCGCTCAAAAAACTTTGTTCCCAGCAGTTGATAAGGAATGTCTTTGCGAATGAAAGCTTCTTCCAGAACACGTGACTGGAAATTGGTGCGGTACAAGACGGCAATCTCCTTGGGATTGACGCCTGTTTCGATCAGGTGTCTGGCCGTATCAGCGATAACGCGTGCTTCATCGGTCTCCGAATATGAGCTCAACAAGGAGATTTTTTCTCCCAGAGGGTTGTCAGTATAGAGAGTCTTGTCTTGGCGGCGAGAATTCTTGGCTATAACACTGTTGGCTGCCGACAGGATTGTCTTGGTTGAACGGTAGTTTTTTTCCAGAGCAATCACCACGGCATCGGGATAATCTTTCTCGAAACGCAGGATGTTCTCGATGGTAGCGCCGCGCCAACTGTAAATATTCTGATCGGCGTCTCCCACCACACAAATATTACGAGAACCCTCGGCCAGTCTGGAGGCAATCTGATATTGAATGAGATTGGTATCTTGATACTCATCAATGTGGATGTACCGCCAACGTTGATGGTATTTCTGGCGTATCTCCGGCTGTTCCAAGAGTTCGGCCGTTTTGAATAGTAGATCATCGAAGTCCAAAGCTTTGTCTTTGGCCAGGATTTGCTCATATTTTTGCCAGACCAAGGCGGCAGTTTCCTGAACGAAGCCATTGGCTTTTTCACCGAAAGTACGAGCATCCAAAGCGTCTCCTTTGGCTCGGGAGATAATATTCAGAAATAGACCAGGGTCATACTTCTTGGGGTCGATACCCATTTCCGCCAAAGCGTCTTTGACGGCCCGCTTGGAATCATTGCGATCATATATGCTGAAATGTCGATTGAGTCCGAGCTTGGCAGCGTTTTCTCTGATTATGTATACACCTAGGGCGTGGAAGGTACTGAGGAATGGCCTATTCATCGGGCTGATTGATTGTTTAATCGTTTGATCACTGGCGAGTAGGGCGTGAACTCTCTCCTGCATCTCTTTGGCAGCCTTATTGGTGAAGGTGATGGCTAGAATCGCGCGTGGGTCGACTCCGTTCTTGACCAGATGCAAAATCCTCTGCGTAATTACGCGAGTTTTTCCCGAACCGGCTCCAGCTACAATGAGTAGGGGTCCTGCGGTGGTCTGTACAGCCCTTTCCTGGGCTTCATTAAGGGTAGACATGATGGCCATCATAACATTAAAAGGCTATACACAAAGGTGGTTGACAATACCGGCCTGCTTGGTAACCTGATCAGACAAGCCCAAAAGGCTAATAATTATTTGGCTGTATTAAGCCATATTATTGGTTCATTTGGTTACAGAGAGGCTGGCTGGAAGACATGGATGGCCGTCAGGGTGGTTCAACTGCATATGTCATCAAATCCGTCTGTCAAAAATCAAAAGATTGCCTTTTGGCGCCGGCGCAGCTGGTTTTTGCCCTCGGCAGCCATAGCCGTCGTAGCCATCGTCTTTGGCTTTGCATTTTTTTCCCAAACAGCCCATGCCAGCGTCACTTCTTTTTTGTGGTCGGCTTTTGGTAAGGCTCAAGCCTCGGCCGTTTCCAATTACCCTTCGGTGGCCGCCCTGGATTCACAGATTTATCCATTGCCTTCATATCCAGCCAATGCGGTATCCTTGCCTGATGTCGCGAGTTCTTCGACTACTCCGCCCCTGGATGGTAATGATGCTCTGTCAGCCGAAGCTGCGGCAGTAAACAATGTTTTTGTATCGGAACCACTAAATACGCAGATTAGTATCTATGTTGTTCGCTCCGGAGATACCCTTTCGGGAGTAGCGGAAATGTTCAATGTTTCCGTCAATACTATTCTGTGGGCCAACAATCTGAATAGCCGTTCAGTTTTGCGTCCCGGTGACACCCTGGTTATATTGCCAGTAACGGGGATCAGCTATACCGTGGTCAAGAATGACACCATCCAAGGTATTGCCAAGAAATATCATGCCGACATCGGTGATATTCTGAATTACAATGATTTGACCTTGGCCTCGACTCTGAATATTGGTGATCACATCATCATTCCTGATGCCGAAATCGCCGCTCCAGCTGCTCCGACCTATACTAGTCATCGCATCACCTCGGTACCTTTTGAGCCTTTGCTGGATGGTTGGGGCTGGCCTTCTTATCCTGGCTATTTCGTCTGTCCGGTACCGGGCGCGCGTCTCACCCAAGGTTTGCATGGTCATAATGCCGTAGATTTGGCTATCGGTGTGGGTACTCCGATCAGAGCTTCGGCGTCCGGTACCGTGATCATCAGCCGATCAAACGGCGCTTGGAATGGCGGTTATGGAAACTTCGTGGTTATTTTGCATCCCAACGGGACTCAGACACTCTATGCTCATATGTCTCATACGGCTGTTTCGGCCGGGGCCGAAGTGAGACAAGGCCAAACTATTGGCTATATAGGTATGACTGGTCTCACCACCGGTCCCCATGTACACTTCGAAATTCGTGGAGCTCAGAATCCTTTTGTCGATCCGAGCTTGTGCCGTTAGGTTCCGAATGGCAAGTTATTTCTGTCGATACTGCAAAGCCTCCATGATATGAGTGTAGTTGATGGTTTCGGCCTCAGCCAAATCAGCAATAGTCCGGGCTACTTTCAGTACGCGATGTAGCGCGCGGCCGGATAGCTCCATTTTCTGGGCGGCGGCAGCGGTCGCTGATCTGGTCGAATCATCCAGCTGGATGATTCGGGCGATATCCTGAGCGTCCATTTCACTGTTGTATCTTTTGTTTATTTGATAGCGCTCAAAACGAGCAAGAGCTCTTTGTCTGGCTCTTACGACTCTAGCCAAAATATTTTCCGATGATTCAGCCTCGTTTCTCCCAGAGATCATTTTGTCATAATCAACCTTATCAATATTGAGACAAATATCTACTCGGTCCATGATTGGTCCCGAAACCTTCCGTCGGTAGTTCTTGAGTACTTGTTCTGAACAAGTACAGCCCTTGCCCAAGGGCTGGCCACAAGGACAAGGATTCATCGAAGCGATCAAGATGCACTGAGCCGGAAATGTCACCATCCCCTTGGCTCTGGAAATAGTGATAGATCTCTCCTCTAGTGGTTGACGCAGGGCTTCCAGAACAGCCCGATCAAATTCCGGAAATTCGTCCATGAAGAGTACTCCACGGTGAGCCAGGCTGATTTCGCCCGGCTTGGGTATAGACCCACCACCTACGATTGCCGGATACGAGGCCGTGTGATGAGGCGCTCTGAAGGGCGGCTCCCAGATGAATTCCTCCTTGATCATACGAGCCACCGAATGAATGCTAGTTACTTCCACGGCCTCATTTCTGGTCAGTGGTGGCAGAATAGTGCGGAAACTTTTGGCTAGCATGGTCTTGCCGGTGCCCGGCGGTCCATACATCAGAATATTATGTGCGCCGGCGGCGGCTATTTCCAAACCGCGTTTGGCCGTCTCATTCCCCCTGACGGTATTCATGTCTTGCCAGTCGTTTGGGCGGTTCTTGCTTCGGTTATGGCACTTCTGTTTCAAAGGGATCAACCGCTGACGGCCATTCAGGCAAGCAATGGTTTCGGCTAGTGATGCTACGCAGTAAGTCTCAGTACTTGGTGACAGAGAAGCCTCCAGCGCATTGTCCGTGGGAATAAATACGCGATGAAATCCCAAAGTATCAGCCTGATAGAGCATAGGCAGAATGCCGGCTACCCGGCAAACCTTGCCTTCCAAGGAAAGTTCACCCAGGAAAATAGTCGGTGGCTGATCAGAGAGAGACAGTTCACCCGTTGCTGCCAGATAAGCAATAGCCATAGCCAGATCAAAAGCCGGACCTTCCTTGCGCACATCGGCTGGTGCCAAAGAAATAACTACTTTTTGATTTTTCTGCTTTGGGGACAGATAGCCTGAATTTTTCAAAGCGGCGGAAATGCGGTCTTTGGCTTCCTCCACTGCTCTGTCTCCCAACCCGACGATTGATACGGCATTCAGACCATTGGAAATGTCTACTTCAACGGTGATAATTTCTATTGTGAGGCCTACGAGATGGGCGCTATGACATTGGGCAATGCTCATAAGGTCATTTTACGCCGGGAGTTTCAAAAAACACCCAAGAAAAGCTAAAATTTTTGTGAAGATAGCCTCAATTTTTTGTGCACAAAAGCAAAACCGACGGTATAACCGTCGGTTGAAGCGTAATGGCTACTGGTACAGGGGCCTAATGGTTGTGTTTGATCGATGTGCGCGCCGAAGGGTTGGCTTCCAATCTTTCAATCTCAATCGGTTGGCCACAGTTTTCACAGAGGCCATATTTTCCTTGATCGATTTTTTCCAGAGCCCTTTTGACGTCAGAGAGCTGAGTTTCCAATTTGTTGACGACGCCGCTGTTCTCTTCTAGTTCTTCCAATTTGTCAGCCACTTCATTGTCATCAGCGGAGTCTACCTCAATCGAGCCGCTGGTGGCATCCCAACCGCCAGGATTACTCTTGTCTTGCCGACCAACCTCGCTCAGTTCGTTTTCCAATTCGGCTTGTTCGGCCAAAAGTTTTTTCTTGAAGTGTTCCAGGTCTTTTTTGTTCATGGGGCAATTCTAGCGTACAAAGGCTCGTTGCTCAAGTCTCGATATAATCTGGCTCAAAGCCTGATCATTCCCCGTGATGGCCAAGGTGTTATTATCCAAGAAAGAATAAACAAAAGCTGTTTCCCCGTTTTTTGTAACAAAAGCACGGACGTCCTTGTTTTGGACAATTTCGTCGCGGAAGCTGCCGTTAGCAAGCGGATTGTTGAGGGGTGCTGATGAGCTTACCTGCGTGTTCAGGTTCAGATAAGGTGCCAGATCGCTGGCCATGCTGCTTTCCCATTGCAACATACCCGCAAAAGCGTTTTGGAAGAAATTGGTCGTTACAATGACAAAAGGAGTCTTCTGTCCGGAGGAATCAGTACTAACTCCAAGCATCCATTGATTCGTTAGGGTTCGCGACAACAGATTGGGGGCGGGTATGGCAAAAGTGCTCAAGAGTTCTCCGATAGGCAATCTGGAAATCGTGCCATCAGAAGCAGTGTTGACCAAGATGATTTCCTTGATAGTGCCAGGTGCTTGAGATTTGGCAATCTCAGCTTTGATTGCCGCCAAGATGGTACCAGCACTCAAGTTGTCAGTTTTGATTAGGCTAGAACTATCTGCTTGGATCAGCGAAGTGGTCAGAGTGTTTGAGTTGGAAGTACTGACCGGTGTACTGGCTGCCAGCGGGCTTTGGCCATAGAGATAATAGCCGCCAATAGCACCACCCGCTACCAGGGTGATGCTCAGAATCGAGAAGATCGCATTACGCAGGGTGTGAGTCGGGGCGCCAGATATTGTTGGACTGCCGAGCCTTTCCCCCACACCGCTTTTTTTGTTTTCGGCTAGAGCTACTGTGGTAGCGGAAACATGACGGTGTGCCAAAGTCTCAGCTACATCCCCCTCATAAGTACGGATGCGCGGCAAGGCATGTTCATTGTCTGGCTCCGCGATCGAACTAGCGGAAAAATTTATTTTTTCTTTCGGTATGGCCGCGCTATTGGCCGGAGAACCAGTCGTTTCTTCAGAGAATGATCCTGGGCTATTTCTGGTTGTAGCAGTCGTTGTAGCAACCAAGGGCTCGGTCTCCTGAGGAGGAAGCGGTTTGGTGGTTCGGGTCTCGGGCGGTTTCTCGGGCGGGCTTACTTTTTCTGGAACTGGAATATTTAGACTCACTGGGCCGGGGACATAGCCGCCAGGTGTTTCAGGAGAAATCAAATTCTCCACGGCTTTTTGCAGAGGTGACGATGGTGTTCCTGAAGTGATAGAACCATTCGTGTCAAAGACGATTGGTTTCTTGCCTGGCTGCCAAGAGTTGGTCGGTGTTGCCGGCATTGCTTGTTTGTCTGTAACAGAATTGGTCGCAGCCGTATCATCCTTGACCGGCTTGATATCAAAGTCAGAAGAGATCTCGAAGACCTGCTCCCCTATGGCGCCATTATCCTCGCTGAGGTTATTATTGTTCTGTTCATCGCTAGCATCTTTCATGTGGTTATTATACAAGAGCCGAGCGACCATTCATAACCAAGACTCATCAAAAACGGACTCCAGCTGCTTGGTG